>NZ_DASZBY010000122.1:0-28941 GCF_035943795.1 Aliidongia sp.
CCCGGGCCAGATCCTGACCCAGCTCGAGGGCATCGCCTTCACCGTCGTCTATTGCGCCATCGCAAGCTTCGTCATCCTCAAGGTCCTCGACATCGTCATGGGCCTGCGCGTCGACGAGGAAATCGAGCGCGATGGGCTCGATCTGGCCTTGCATGGCGAGACGATCCAGTAACGGAACTCCCCTCCGGTCCTGTCCCTGGACCCCAGAAGTGTGATGATCGGCGCCCCCGCTACGGCAGGGGCGCCGATTTTCGTCTCGCCAGTTTCCGGCTTTGGCTTTAGAATCCCCTTGAAGAGTCTGGGCTAGGGCTGTGATTCGACTTGCAGTCGATGCGGCACGTCTTGCCCGATCGAGAGGGATGAGTGTTGATCAACGAGCGCCTTGACCGGCTCGGCGAGAATCCGTTCACGCGACTGAATGCGCTGCTGGCACCGATCACGCCGCGCGCCAACGAGCGGCCCGTGCTGCTGTCGGTCGGCGAACCCCAGCATGCGCCGCCGGCGTTTCTGGCCGAGACCATCACGGCGAACGGCGATCTGTGGAACCGCTATCCGCCGGTCACCGGCACCGACGAATATCGCCTGGCGGTCACCCAGTGGCTGACGCGTCGCTATCGCCTGAAGCCCGGCGCACTCGATCCGGCGCGCCATGCGCTGATCCTGTGCGGCACCAAGGAAGGGCTCTATCTCGCGACCCAATTGGCGGTGCCGCAGGTCGAGACCGGCCGGAAGCCGGTCGTGCTGCTGCCGAACCCGTTTTACCTGGTCTATCGCGGCGCGGCCGCCATGGCGGGCGCCGAGATCCAGCCGATGCCGGCGACCCGGGCGACCGGCTTCCTGCCCGATTTCGATGCAATCCCGCCGGCGACCCTGGAGCGGACCTCGCTCGCGTTCCTGTGCAGCCCGGCCAACCCGCAGGGCGCCGTCGCCGGCCTCGATTATCTGAAACGGGCGATCCTGCTGGCCCGCGAGTATGATTTCATCCTGGTCGTCGACGAATGCTATTCGGAGATCTGGGATAAGGCGCCGCCGGTCGGCGCGCTCGAGGCTTGCCAGGCGCTGGGCGACGGCTTCGCCAACGTGCTGGTATTCCACAGCCTGTCGAAGCGGTCCAATGCCGCCGGCCTGCGCTGCGGCTTCGTCACCGGCGACGAGAAGCTGCTGGCCCGTTTCCAGACCTTCCGCAGCTTCGGTGCGGCGCAGGTGCCGATGCCGCTCCAGGCCGGCGCCGCCGCGCTGTGGCGCGAGGAGACCCATGTCGAGGCCAACCGGGCGCTTTATCGCTCGAAATTCGACATCGCCGAACGGATTCTGGGCGGCCGTCACGGTTTCTACCGGCCGCAGGGGGGCTTCTTCCTGTGGCTGGAGGTCGGCGACAGCGAGGCTGCGGCCCGGCGCCTGTGGCAGGAGGCGGCGATCAAGGCCCTGCCCGGCAACTATATCGGCGTGCCCGACGAGAGCGGCCATAACCCGGGCGACGGCTTCCTGCGGGTCGCCCTGGTCCACGACGACGCGACCTTGACCGGGGCGCTCGAACGGTTGGCGCAGGTCCTGTGATGATGTGCGCTCTGAGGGAGATCCGCCGGTGAAGATCGCCATGGCCAACCTGACGGCCACGCTCGACAAGACCCGGGACAAGACGCGCGATCCGGGCGTGAAGGAATTCCTGCGCCGCCGCGCCAACGAATTGGCGGGCGGCGCGATGTTCGTCGCCAGCATCATCCTGTTCCTGATCCTGGCGACCTACGACCATGGCGATCCGTCGTGGAACCAGGCGGTCGACAGGGTGCCGGCCAATTTCGGCGGCCAGTCCGGTGCCATCCTGGCCGACGTGCTGATCCAGAGCGTCGGCGTCGCGAGCGTGCTGGTGCCGACGGTCGTGGCGATCTGGTCGCTGCGCCTGCTGCTGCAATTGCCGATCCGCCGGGTCTGGCTGCGCCTGACCCTGCTGCCCGTCCTGATGGTCGCCGCCGCCCTCAGCCTCGGCATCCTGCCCGGCAGCCTGGGCGGCGTCATCGGCCGGCTGTTCTGGCTCAAGGTCGGTCTCGGCCCGCTGACCGGCCCGGTCGGCGCCGCGATCGGTGGCCTGGTGTCGCTGGGCCTGATCTATGTGCTGGGCCTGACCCGCGGCGAATGGCGCGAGGTCGGGCGGGGCGCCGGCAAGATGGCCAGCGCGTCGCGTCTGGGCGGCCAAGTCGTGGCCAAGGCCGGCGGCAAGGTCGGGCTGTTCACCTGGAACTGGGGTCGCAGCCTGGCCGATTCGAGCCGGCGCCAGGTCGGTGGCCTGGGCGTGGAGCGGGTGCCGCGTGAACCGGCGATCCGGGTCCGGCGTCCGTCCGGCGACGAACAGCCGGCACCGCTCGAACGGCGCGAGCCGACGCTCGGCGAACCCGGCACCCATCATCCGGCACCGCGCGAGCCTGTGATGGGCACCCGGCGCGAGCTGGCGCCCGGCGTGGTCGCGCCCAAGCCGGCCGCCCCCCTGCCCGCCAAGCGCGCCGAGCAATCGCGCCAGCCGAGCCTGGATCTGGAACCGCAGAACCAGTACGACCTTCCGCCGCTCGACCTCTTGGCACCGGTGCCGCCCAGCCGCGGCCTCAGCGGCCCGAACGAAGAGGCGCTGCAGCAGAACGCGCTGCTGCTGCTGAACGTGCTCGAGGATTTCGGCGTCAAGGGCGAGATCGTCAAGGTCCGGCCCGGCCCGGTCGTCACGCTGTACGAGCTGGAGCCGGCGCCCGGCACCAAATCCTCGCGCGTCATCGGCTTGGCCGACGACATCGCCCGCTCGATGAGCGCCGTGTCGGTGCGCGTCGCGGTCGTGCCTGGCCGCAACGTCATCGGCATCGAGCTGCCGAACGCGAAGTCGGAGACGGTCTACCTGCGCGAGTTGCTGGCATCGGACGCCTACGAGCGCTCGTCGGCCAAGCTCAGCCTGGTGCTGGGCAAGGACATCGGCGGCGCGCCGATCGTGGCCGACCTCGCCAAGATGCCCCATCTGCTGATCGCCGGCACGACCGGCTCGGGCAAGTCGGTCGGCATCAACACCATGATCCTGTCCGTGCTGTACCGGATGCCGCCGGATCAGTGCAAATTCATCATGATCGATCCGAAGATGCTGGAACTGTCGATCTACGACGGCATCCCGCATCTGCTGGCGCCCGTGGTGACCGATCCGAAGAAAGCGGTCGTGGCGCTGAAATGGACGGTGCGGGAGATGGAGAACCGCTACCGCGCCATGTCCAAGCTGGGCGTGCGCAACATCGAAGGCTACAACGCGCGGCTGGCCGAGGCGCGCGGACGCGGCGAGGCCCTGTCGCGGCGGATCCAGACCGGCTTCGATCCGGAGAGCGGCGAGCCGCAGTTCGAGGACCAGGCGCTCGATTCCAATCCGCTGCCATTCATCGTCGTCGTGGTCGATGAGATGGCCGACCTGATGCTGGTCGCCGGCAAGGACATCGAGGCCGCGATCCAGCGCCTGGCCCAGATGGCGCGCGCCGCCGGCATCCACATCATCATGGCGACCCAGCGCCCGTCGGTCGACGTCATTACCGGCACGATCAAGGCGAATTTCCCGACCCGCATCAGCTTCCAGGTCACGTCCAAGATCGACAGCCGCACCATCCTCGGCGAATCCGGCGCCGAGCAGCTGCTGGGCCGCGGCGACATGCTGTACATGGCGGGCGGCGGCCGCATCACCCGCGTCCACGGTCCGTTCTGCTCGGACGGCGAAGTTGAGGCCGTGGTCAATTTCCTGAAGAGCCAGGGTCAGCCGAGCTATATCGAGGAAGTGACCGAGGACGATCAGAGCGACGACGGCGGCGAGGCGGCGGCCGAGGCCGGCAGCGACGGCGGCGATGGCTCCAACGACCTCTACGACAAGGCGGTGGCGCTGGTGACGCGCGAGAAGAAGGCGTCGACCAGCTTCGTCCAGCGCCATCTGCAGATCGGCTACAACCGGGCCGCGCGCATTATGGAACGCATGGAACAGGAGGGCGTTGTCAGCCAGTCGAACCATGTCGGCAAGCGCGAAGTGCTGGCGCCCCCGCCCCGCTGACCCGGACCGTCGGCGACATCGCCCTTGCATCGACATAATCGGCCCGCCAAATCAGGGGCACCCATCCCTCTTTCCCGGAATCATCGGAGCGGTCGAGACATCATGCCCACCCCGAGGCCGCTATCCCGCCGGGCGCTGTTGCGCGGCGCCGCCTTCATCGCGCTCGCGGTCGCCATCGGGCCTCATCTGGCATTCGCCGCGGCACCGGTCGCCGCCACCTTGACGGCCCAGGACCAGGCCGACCTGAAGCGGGTCGAGGTCTATCTCGACGGCATCAAGACCATGCAGGCGCTGTTTCAGCAGACCAACCCGGACGGCTCGACCGCCGAGGGCGAACTGTTCATGTCGCGCCCCGGCAAGCTGCGGTTCGAATATCAGCCCCCGGTCCAGATGTTCATCGTGTCGGACGGCAACTACGTCGCGGTCGATGATCTGGAACTGAAGAATGTGCAGTTCTTCCCGGTCGAATCGACGCCGGTCTGGTTCCTGTTGCGTGAGGCGATCAAGCTGTCGGGCGACGTGACCGTGACCCGGTTCGAGCGCGGCCCGAAAAGCCTGCGCGTCACTTGCGTCCAGACCAAGGATCCCGGCAATGGCGGGATCACGCTGGTGTTCCAGGACGATCCGCTGGTGTTGAAACAATGGATCGTGCTCGACCCGCAGCATCGCGTGACCACCGTGGCCCTGGTCGACCCGCGTCAGGGCGTGCCGCTGAAGCCCGAGATGTTCTATCTTCCGACCAATACCCACGACCGCGGCTGATCGTCCGCGACCGCCACCGACCGACACCGGAATCCGCCGATGACCCTGCCCCTGATCGCCATTCCCTGCTGCCGCCAGATGTCCGACCAGCATGCCATCCACATGGTCGGCGAGAAATACATCCTGGCCGGGCTCGAGGCGGCCGGGTGCCTGCCGGTGCTGATCCCCGCCCTGGGCGATCGCCTCGATCTGACCGACCTGATCGGTCGATTCGACGGGTTGCTGTTGACCGGCAGCCCGTCCAACGTCGAGCCCCATCATTACGATGGCCCGGCACCGCCCGCCGACAACCTGATCGACCCGGATCGGGATGCGACGACCCTGCCGCTGATCCGGGCCGCCGTCGCGGCTCGCGTGCCGGTGCTGGGCATCTGCCGCGGGCACCAGGAATTGAACGTGGCGCTGGGCGGCAGCCTGCATCAGGAGGTGCAAGAGATCGCCGGCCGGATGGACCATCGTTCGGACAAGGTGGGCACGGCCGAGCATAAATACCGGATCGTCCACCCGGTTACGCTGGTCCCGGGCGGATTGTTCGAACGCCTGGCCGGATCGGCCAGCCTGGAAGTCAATTCACTGCATGGCCAGGGCATCGACCGCCCGGCGCCTGGCCTTGCCACCGAAGCGCTGGCCCCGGACGGGCAGATCGAGGGCGTTCGGCTGGAAGGGGCCGATTTCGTCGTCGGCGTACAGTGGCATCCGGAATGGCGCACGCTCGAAAATGCGTTTTCAGTCAAGCTGTTCGAGGCCTTTGGCGCGGCCTGTGCGCGCCGGGCCCGCGGTCGCGCGGGGATCGATCGCGCCGCCTGAAAGGGATGGATCGGGGGTAAACACCGGAGCGACCCATCGGTTTCATGCAGGACTAGGCCCCCCGGCATGCAACAAGCGCAGTTGTTGCAGCGGTGCGACACCCCAAATGTTTTTATGAAGTGATCGAGGACCTCGTTGTCCTGTACCCGAACTGGTTCCCCTGCCAACTCGGGCTCCCCCAACGGCACTTCACCCCCCCGACGCCCGGTCATCCCCCCTGACCGGGCGTCACCCTTTTCAGCCCCCTGCTTTTGCTCCGGATCGACGCCGCTTGGTCCCGGATGCAGGCGCTCGCACCCGACATTGGTTGATGCTGCTCCGGCGCCATGCTTTCATGCCGCCCGTGCGCCGCCGTTCCGCTTTCGCCCAGAGGTTTCCATGGCCTATGCCGTTCCAGCCCCCGCCCTCGTCACGGTTCCCGTCGTCGGCGGCGATCCCTTTCCGGTGCGCCGGATCTATTGCGTCGGCCGCAACTATGCCGCCCATGCCCGCGAGATGGGCACCGATCCCGATCGGGAGCCGCCGTTCTTCTTCATGAAGCCGGCCGACAGCATCCTGGCCAACCATTCGACGATGACCTATCCGCCCAAGACCAAGAACCTGCATCACGAGATCGAGCTGGTGGTGGCCATCGGCAAGCAGGGCAAGGACATCCCGGTCGCCGACGCGCTGGACCATGTCTACGGCTATGCCGTCGGCCTGGACATGACGCGGCGCGACCTGCAGAACGAGGCCAAGACGACCGGCCGCCCGTGGGAGATGGGCAAGGGCTTCGACCAGTCCGCCCCGATCGCGCCGATCCACAAGGCAAGCGACGTCGGCCATATCGACAAGGGCGCCATCTGGGTCAAGGTCAACGGCACGACCAAGCAGACCGGCGACATCTCGGACCTCATCTGGTCGGTCGCCGAGAGCGTGTCCTACCTCTCGGCCTTGATGGAGCTGTGCCCCGGCGACCTGATCTATTCCGGCACGCCGGAAGGCGTTGCCGCCGTCGTGCGCGGCGACAAGCTGGTCGGCCATGTCGACGGTCTGACGGACCTGGAAATCACCATCGGTTGACCGCCCTTCTTTTTGTCATGAACGGACGGCCGCGCGTGGATTGCGCGGCTGTGCCGCCCTGTCCGCCGCCTGGAGCAGCTGCTTTGAAAATCGCCACGTGGAACATCAATTCGGTTCGCCTGCGCCTGGCCAACGTCGAGCGGTTCCTCGCCGAATCGGACACGGACGTGCTGTGCCTGCAGGAGACCAAGACGGTCGACGACACGTTCCCCGCGGCGGCGCTCGCGGCGGCGGGGTACAAGCACCAGATGATCCACGGCCAGAAGAGCTACAACGGCGTCGCCATCGTCTCGCGCCTGCCGTTCGTCGCGACCGGCGATGCGTCGGGCTCGCGCGGCTGGTGCGGCAAGGAGGATTGCCGGCACATCTGGGCGCGGCTGGGCGACGGCACCGAGGTGCATAATTTCTACATTCCGGCCGGCGGCGACATTCCCGATCCGGCGGTGAACGACAAATTCGCCCACAAGCTGCAATTCCTGGACGAGGTCACGACCTGGCTGGCCGAACATACCGACCGGCGCAAGGCCGTTCTGGTCGGCGACCTGAACATCGCGCCGCTGGAGCATGACGTCTGGTCGCACAAGGCGCTGCTGGACGTGGTCAGCCACACGCCGATCGAGGTCGACAAGCTGAACCGGATGCAGCAGGCCGGCGGCTTCGTCGACGCGGTCCGCCATTTCACGCCCGCGGCCGAGAAGCTGTATTCCTGGTGGAGCTACCGGGCCAAGGATTGGAACGCCGCCGACAAGGGCCGCCGGCTCGACCATGTCTGGGTCACGCCCGACCTGATGGAGGGCCTGGCCAAGGCCGAGATCCACCGGCCGGTCCGCGGTTGGGTCCAGCCGTCCGACCATGCGCCGGTCACGGTGACCATCGGTTCATGAGTGCCGCCCCGATCGACCTGGTCATCTTCGATTGCGACGGCGTGCTGATCCGGACCGAGCAGCATTGCTGGACGGCCGATGCGGCCGCCTTCACCGCCGCCGGCATTCCGCTCGGCGAAGAAGAGGTCGCCCTCCGCTTCACCGGCATCGCGTTCCGCGACATGTATCGCACGCTCGAGCAGGAACATGGCGTGACCCTGCCGGCCGATTTTCACGAGCGGGTCGCGGAGACCATTCTCGCCGCCTGCGTCGCGGCCGGACCGGATCTGGCGGTACCGGGCGTGCGCGACGCCGTCGCCGCCATTCCGCAGGCGAAATGCGTCGCGTCCTCGTCGAACCCGGATTGGCTGGAGCGCTACCTGAGCCAGATCGGGCTGTGGCCCACCTTCGCGCCGAACGTGTTCAGCGCGGTCGAGGTCGCCCATGGCAAGCCGGCGCCCGATCTGTTCCTGCATGCCGCCCGGCGCATGAGTGTCGCGCCCGAGCGCTGCCTGGTGGTCGAGGACAGTGTACCGGGCGTGACGGGAGCCGCCGCCGCCGGCATGCGTGTGCTGGGCTTCACCCAGACCGCCTGGGATCCGCCGAGCCACGGACCGCGCCTGATGGCCGCCGGCGCCACGACCACCTTCGCCGACATGCGCGAGCTGCCGGGGCTGATCCGAGCCGCTACTTCCTGAGATCGGTGTTGCCGGCCGCGTGCATGGAGACGACCTTGCCGGCCGGGTCCAGGTCGAAGATCAGTTTCTCGCCGACGAGCGCGCCGGCGGTGAATTTGAACACGTTGCCGCCGGCAGGCTCGAGCGGGATGCGGGTGTGGGCGGGATCGCTGAAGCCGGCGTCCTGCCAGGCGAGCCGGCCGTCGGCCAGCACGATTTCCGAATCGCGGCCCTCGTTCGTGTAGCGGCCGACGAATTTCGACCAGGCCGGATCGGCCACGACCGGCGGGCGGCCGAGCGCGCTCGCCGCCATGACCGGCCCGACCAGCGCGGAAAACGCCTCGTCGACGAAGCGGGTCGGGCCATTTTCATCGGCATTGATCAGCACGATCACGCCGAGCTTGCTGACCGGATCGATGTCGAGGCGGCCGGCATAGCCGGCACCGCGTCCGGCATGGCCGATCCGGCTCTGCCCGGCCACGCGACGGATTTCGAAACCCAGGCCCTGGCCGCCCGACCAGTCGGGCAGCACCGCCTGCGCACGCAGCATCTCGCGCCGGGTCGCCGCCGACAGCACCGGCGAGTCCGCCTCGGACAGGAAGAAGGCTGCGAAGCGCCCGAGGTCGGCCGCGGTCGAGATCACGCCGGCCGCTCCATACATGCCGCCCATTTTCATGAAGGCGCGCGGCGCGCGCGCGCCGTCGGACTGGCGATAGCCATAGCCGACCGCGATGCCCTTCAAGTCCTCCGGCGGATTGACCAGGGTATGGGTCATGCCGAGCGGCTGGGCGATGTGCCGCAGCACGTAATCCTCGAACCGCTCGTCCGACACCGCCTTCACCAGTTGGCCCAGGATGGCGTAGCCGAGATTGGAATATTTCCACTGGGTCTCGGGCGGGATCGCCGGCTCCTGGTGGTCGAGGTCAGCCATCAGCTGGTCGCGGGACGGCATGACCCGCTCCTGCCAGGAGGTGCCGAGCGGTTCGCGCGGCAGGCCGCCCAGCTGCAGCAGCAGCTCGCGGATCGTGACCGTCGGATGGGGCACGCCGGCCAGGCGGAACGTCGTCAGGTGCAGCTGCACCGGGTCGTCCAGGTTCAGCAGCCCGGCATCGCGCAGCTGCATGATGGCGACGGCGGTGAACAGCTTGGTGATCGAGGCGACGCGGAATTGCGTGTTCTCGCTCACTGCCACGCCACCCGCGTGGTCGGCCTCGCCATAGGAATGGATCCAGAGCGGCGTCTGGTCATGGATCACCGCGACCGCCATGCCGGGGAAGCCGCGCTTGGCCACTTCACTGCCCAGGGTCTGCTCCAGACCCTGCACCGCCGCCAGCACTTTGGGATCGGTGGCGATTGGATCGGCGGCGCGCGCGGAGGGCGCGAGCGCCAGCAGGGCGGCGAGAGCGAGGGTGAACCGCTTCATGCGCTCAACCCTCGACCGGATGGGGTTTGGCGAGCTCGACGTCCGCCCCCTGCTTCTCTGCCAGCACCCGGCGCAGTTGGGCCGTCGTGTTCTCCAGGCGCTGCGCGATCACCCGCATGATGGTGAGCGACATCTTCGGAAAGTCGGTCAGCAGGCGGAAGAACAGCTCCTTGGAAATGCGCAGGGTGACGACCCGCGACCGGGCGCGGATCGACGCGGTGCGCGGCACGTCGCACAGGATCGCGATCTCTCCGACGAATTCGTTGCGGCCGACCCGGGCCACGGCACGGGCACCACCCGGGCCGTCGATCAGCACCTCGGCATCGCCTTCCATGATGATATAGGCGGCATCGCCCATGTCGCCCTGGTGAAACACGTATTGTTCCGGGTCGAACGTCACCCGCTCGCTGGTGAACGCGATCAGCTTGAGCTTCGCCGGCTCGATGTCGGCGAACAACGGGACACGACGCAACATTTCGACTTCTTCGAGCAGGCTCATGTTTCCGCCTCAATCAGCTGCGTCAGCGACGATTCGGGACGATCGAGTTCGACGAAGCTGCCGTGCTCGACCACCCGGCCGGCCTCCATCACGACGACATGGTCGAAATGGCGGGCGAAGCGGGCGCGTTGCAGCACCACGATCATCGCCACATCCTTGCATTGCTCCTGGAGCGCCGCCAGGATTTGCTGCTGCGCCGCCGGGTCGAGCACGGCCACCGCCTCGTTCAGGATCAGCAGGTCCGGGCGTTTGATCATCGCCCGCGCGATCGCCGCCTTCTGGCGCTGGGTCGCGGTCAGGCGCGAACCGGCGCTGCCGACCTGGTAATCGAGGCCCACCTCGCTGACGATCGGACACAGACCCATCCGGTCGAGCACCTGGGTGACCAGGACCTGGACCCGCGCCGTACCCTGCGCCGCATCGAACGCGACCGAGCCGAACAGCACGTTCTCGAGGATCGTCGCCGAACCATTATAGCGGTCCGGGTCGAAGAATTCGATCTTGGAACGCAACGGGTCGGGCAGATCGGCGCGGAACACCGCGCGCGCCTCGACCACACGCAGCCGCAGCGCTTCGTCGATCAGGCCCAGGCGATGCCGGGTCTCGACCAGGCGGAACGGCAGCGCGATCAGCTTGACCCGGTCGGCGGCCTTCAGCCGGCCGACGCCGGCCAAGGTGACCCGGTTGAGGATCGCCCGGTAATCCGGCAGCTCGTCATGGGCAATGAAGCTGAATTGGTCGAAGAACTCGTGGCCCGGCGCCAGGTCGGCAAACAGTTCGAGCATGGTCTCGGCGACCTTGAGGCCGGTCGCGATCAGGTCCTGGGTCAGCCCGACCTTGTCCAGGACCTGCTGGACGTAGGGATTTTCGGCCAGGTGCGTCGACGCGAAGGTCGCATCGGTCGGTGTGCCGAACAGCAGGTTGTCGCCGAACGAGAGGTTGGTGTTGTAGTGGTCGATCTCGAACCGCTCGACCAGCTGGTCCATGCTCGCCTCGGTCAGCTGCGTGGCCAGGGCCTTGCGCGCTTCGACGAAGCCCGCAGCGGCCTCCGGCCGGGCTTTGGCGTTGAGCCGGCCGCGCAAGCCCAGGCGATAGACGTCGTCCTCCAGGTCGACGATGCCCACGACTTCGAGCAGGCGCTGGGTCAGGGCCGACGGCTCCGCGATGGCGGCCCGCTCGTAATCGACCCAGTCGGCCTGGATATCGTAATCGAGATTGCCGGCCCGGCTCGATTCGAACAGCACCTTCTGCCGGCGCTTCGCCGTCGCGGCATCGCACTGCGGCCGCACCACGGGCCGGTGTTTCAGCCCGAACAGCAGATTGTCCCGGATGCTGGAGGCGAACAGGCCGGCGGTCGAGCCGACATAGGCGATGCGCCGCCCGGTGATCGCATAGGGCAGCTGGTTTAAATCCTGGCCGCCCATCATGATGCGACCGGCGGTCGGAACCAGCAGACGGGCCAGCAGCATGGCGAGTTCGCCCTTGCCGGACGTCCCGTTGCCGACGATCGCGATCTTGGGCCCGAGCGGCAGCGTCAGGTCGATGCCGTCCAGGATATGCGCGCGGTCGTCCTCGCTGTAGCTCAGGCCGGTGATCGCGATCTCGTCGGTCAGGTGCGCAATCGTATCCGGCTCGGTCAGCTGCAACGTGCGGTCGATCAGGCCGGGCGGCTGGAACTGTTCGACGACCTGTTCGTACTTGATCCGGCTGTCTTCCTTGGTCTGGTAGAAATCCAGCAATTCCTTCCAGGGCGCCGCCAGGTCCTTGTAGGCGGACAGCACGGCCACGAGCGAGCCGAACGACAGCTGGCCGCGGATCACCAGGTAGCCGCCGATCGAATAGAAGAAGAACGGCGTCAGCTGATTGATCATGTTGTTGAGGAATTTGACGAAGAACTTGCGCTGGTAGATCTCGAACCGGATCTCGTAGATGCGACCCAGCCGCTCGGCGAAATCGGCCAGCTGCAGCCGGGCCGAATCGTTGGCGTGGATCTCCTGGATGCCGCCGACCGACTCGCCGACCCGGTCGGCCAGCGTCCGGATGGTGCGCACCCGCTGTTTTCCCAGCTGATTGACCTTGCGCTGCAGCTTGGGGATCACGTAGCCCTGCAGCGGATAGAGCGCCACGGCCGCCGCACCCAGCACCGGATCCTGCACGAACAGGAAGAAGATGGCAGTCAGCAGGGTCCCGCCTTGCTGCGCCGGCAGCGCGAAGGCATCGCCGATGAAGCCGCCCAGCGGCTCGACCTCGGACGTGATCATCGGAATGAGTTCGCCCGGCGAGGTCCGCCGGAACTGCAGCAGGGGAAAGCGCAGGATGCGGTGATAGAGCTCGAACCGCAGGCGCCGCAGCATCCGCTCGCCCAGGCGGCCCTTCAGCACGTTGATCCAATATTTGAACCCGCCATTGACGATGACGAGCGCCAGGAACAGGCCGCATAGCACGGCCAGATAGCTGGTCTGGTCGAAATGCCAGCCGGCGATATGCTCGCGCAGGCCCTTGCCGTTGATGGCATTGACGATCGTCTTGGGCAGATCGAGCGAAAGATAGTAGAAGGGCAGAGAGAGGGCGGTCAGCGCCAGAACGACAAGCTGGTCTCGGAGGCTGTATCGTAGGATGAATCCATAGATGGATTTTTCCATCGGCTGCGACGCGGAAATGGGTTCGATCGCAGGCGATGCCGCGGCCTCGACGGGTCGCGGTCCGGAAATTCGTTCGATCGTGGCGGGATGGTCCGTCATGAAATGCTGGTATCCGGGCGGCCTGAGCTATGCGATGGTCGCTCGCCCGCCGAAGTGCCTCCGACGGTCAAGATGTTGTCTCCTCGTCCACACAAGCGCGTCCTGATCTATAGCCACGACAGCATGGGCCTCGGTCACCTGAGGCGCTGCCGGACCATCGCGCATGCATTGGTCGATGCCGATCCACGACTTTCCGTCCTGATCCTATCGGGTTCGCCGATCATCGGCAGCTTCGATTTCCGCACCCGGGTCGATTTCGTCCGTGTGCCCGGGGTCATCAAGCTGCGGAACGGCTCCTATACGTCGCTCAACCTGCCTTTCGCGATCGAAGAAACGCTGGAGATGCGCGCGTCGATCATGCGCCATACCGCGGCGATCTTCGATCCCGACCTGTTCATCGTCGACAAGGAGCCGCTGGGCCTGCGCGGCGAGGTCCGGCCGACCTTGGAGCTGATGCGCGACCGCGGCGTGCCGTCGGTGCTGGGCCTGCGCGACATCATGGACGATCCGGGCCAGCTCGAAGAGGAATGGGAGCGCAAGCACGTGATGCCGGCGCTGGAAGAGCTTTACGAGCAGATCTGGGTCTATGGACTGCCGGAGATCTGCGACCCGCTCGAGGGCCTCGCCGTGCCGCCGTCGGTGCGCGACAAGATGCGCTACACCGGCTACCTGAAGCGCAGCGCGCCGACGCTCGCCACGGCGGGCGTCACCGCGCCGTTCGACGAGCCCTACCTGCTGGTCACGCCCGGCGGCGGCGGCGACGGCGAGACCATGATCGATTGGGTGATCTCGGCCTACGAGGCGACCGACGACCTGCCCTGGCCGGCCTTGATCGTGTTCGGTCCGTTCATGTCGACGGAGCGCCAGGCTGCGTTCACGGCGCGCGTTGCGGCCCAGCCGCGGCTGTCGGCGATCACGTTCGACGCCCGGCTGGAACGGCTGGTGCAGGATGCCGCCGGCATCGTCGCCATGGGCGGCTACAATACGTTCTGCGAGATCCTGTCGTTCGACAAGAAGGCGCTGATCGTGCCCCGGACCGAACCGCGGCTCGAACAGTTCCTGCGCGCCGAGCGGGCGCAGCAGCTGGGCCTGTCGCGCATGCTGGAGAACGACGACATCCGCGCGCCCGCGGCCATGATCGAGGCGCTGCAGCGCTTGCCGGACCAGCCGGTGCCGTCGGCCCGCTATGTCGAGGGACTGCTGGGCGGGCTCGACGAGGTCAACCGCCTGGCGCTGGGCCTGATCGATCGCCCTGCCGAGATCCGCCCGCCGGTGACGGCACGCCGCCAGGCCCGTCCGTCCGCATGAGGCGGATCGCCGTCGTCGTCAAAGGCTATCCAAGACTGAGCGAGACCTTCATCGCCCAGGAGATCCGGGCGCTGGAGCAGGCCGGGCTGGCACTGGAGCTGGTGTCGCTGCGACGGCCGACCGACCGGAGCACCCATCCGATCCATCGCGAGATCGCGGCCCCGGTAAATTACCTGCCGGAATATCTGCACGAGGCACCGGGCCGTGTGTTCCGCGCCTGGCGCCTGGCGCGGCGGCTGCCGGCCTATCGCGCGATGCGCGCCGCGTTCCTCCGCGACCTCCGGCGCGATCCCACACGCAACCGCCTGCGTCGCTGGGGCCAGGCCTTGGTGCTGGCCGCGGAACTGCCTGCGGCCGTCGACATGATCTACGCTCATTTCCTGCACACGCCGGCCTCCGTCGCGCGCTACGCGGCCGGGCTGCGGGGCCTCGACTGGGCGGTCTCGGCCCATGCCAAGGACATCTGGACCACGCCCGATTGGGAAAAGCGCGAGAAGCTGGCCGATTGCGCCTGGGCCACGACCTGCACCGCCGTCGGCCGCGATCACCTGGCAAGCCTGAGTCCCGCCGGCAAGACGGTTTTTCTGGGCTATCACGGCCTCGATTTCCGCCGCTTCCCCGTCGCCCCCGCCCGCGATGATGCGCGCGACGGCAGCGATCCGAACCGGCCGGTCCGGCTGCTGTCGGTCGGTCGCGCGGTCGCGAAGAAGGGCTATCCGGACCTGCTCGACGCGCTTGCCCGCCTGCCGGCCGACCGGCATTGGCAGCTCGTCCATATCGGCGGCGGAACGGATGCCGCGGCGCTGAAAACCCGGGCCGCGGCGCTTGGCCTGGCCGATCGGATCGACTGGCGCGGTGCCGCGGCCCAGGAAGAGGTGCTGGCCGCCTATCGGGCCGCCGACCTGTTCGTGCTGGCGAGCCGCATCGCCGCGGACGGCGACCGCGATGGCCTGCCCAACGTGCTGATGGAAGCGCAGAGCCAGCGTCTCGCTTGCCTCGCCACACGGGTGGCGGCAATTCCGGAGCTGATCGAGGCCGATCGCACCGGCCTGCTGGTCGCACCGGGCGATCCCGCGGCGCTGGCCGCCGCCCTCGAACGCTTGATCCGCGAACCCGTGCTGCGCGAACGCCTGGCCGCCGCCGGCCAGGCGCGGGTGCGCGAACGGTTCGGTTTCCAAGCGACGGTCGATCGCCTGACCGGCCTGCTGGGCGGCCCGATCCCGAGCGAGGCAGCATGCGCGTCGGCTTCTACGCGCCGCTGAAGCCGCCCGACCATCCGGTTCCGTCGGGTGATCGGCTGGTGGCCAGGCTGTTGATCCAGGCCCTGGAAATGGCCGGCCTCGAGGTGGCGGTGATGAGCCGGTGCCGCAGCCGCGACGGTCTGGGCGATCCCGCTCGCCAGGCCCGGCTGGCACGGCTCGGCCACCGCCAAGTCGATCGCATCCTGGATCGCGCAGCGCCGCCGGACCTATGGTTCACCTATCACCTGTATCACAAGGCGCCGGACCTGATCGGCCCGGCCGTCGCCGCACGGCTGGGCATCCCCTACGTCGTGGCCGAGGCGTCGTCCGCGCCGAAGCAGGCAGCGGGCCCCTGGGCAGCGGGGCATGCCGCCGTGGCCGCGGCGCTGGGCCGGGCCGCCGCCGTCATCGGGCTCAATCCGGCGGATGCGCCCTGCGTTCTGCCGCTGCTGGCCGACCCTGCACGTTATCATGCCCTGCGCCCGTTTCTCGACCTCGCACCGTTCGACGCGGCGCGGGAGCAGCGCCTCCTGACCCGGGCGAGCCTCGCCGCGCAACATTGCCTGGACCCGGACCGGCCGTGGCTGATTGCGGTCGCCATGATGCGGCCGGGCGACAAGCTCGCCTCGTATCGCCTGCTCGGCGCGGCCCTGAGCCGGATCCAGGACCGGCCCTGGCAGCTGCTGGTCGTCGGCGACGGCGAGGCCCGTGCGGAGGTCGAGGCGGCCCTCGCCCCCGTGGCGCGCCGCGTCGCCTGGCTGGGCGCCATGCCGCCGTGCCGGATCTCCGCGACGCTCGCCGCGGCGGACTGCCTGGTCTGGCCGGCGTTGCGCGAGGCCTGGGGCATGGCGCTGCTCGAGGCCGAGGCGGCCGGCCTGCCGGTCGTGGCCGGCCGGGTCGGCGGGGTGCCCTCGATCGTCGTCGAGGACGAAACCGGCCTGCTGGCGGCCGAGGGCGATGAGGTCGCGCTGGCGGGCGCGGTCGCCCGGCTGCTCGACGATCCCGATCTTCGCCGCGTGATGGGCCGGAACGCGCGCGCCCACGCCGCCGCCCATCACGGGTTGCCCACCGCCGCCCGGCGGCTGGACGCGATCCTGCGTGGCCTGCCATGACGCGGTTCGCCGTGATGCGCCATGCGCCGACCGAGTGGAACGACAGCCGACGCCTGCAGGGCCGATCGGATCCGCCGCTGAGTGCCGCCGGCCGAACCCTGGCCGCGCAATGGCGCCTGCCCGATGCGGTCGCCGGGTTTCACTGGCTGGCCAGTCCGCTCCGTCGCGCGATCGAAACGGCCGAGGTCCTGGCGATCCGGCCGACCGTCGAACCAATGCTGATCGAAATGGCCTGGGGTCGCTGGGAGGGCCGAACGCTGGCGGATCTCCGCGCGGCGGACCCCCCCGGCATGGCCGCGGCCGAAGCGGCTGGGCTCGATCTGCAACCGCCGGATGGCGAGAGCCCCCGCGCTGTCCAGCATCGGCTGCGTCCCCTGCTGGTGCGACTGGCGGCCGAGGGCCGGCCGACCGGCGCCGTCACGCACAAGGGCGTGCTGCGGGCGCTGCTGGCTCTCGCGACCGGCTGGGACATGCGGGACAAGGCGCCGGTCACGCTGCGGCCCGCGACGATCCACCTGTTCGAACTCGATGCCGCCGGATCACCGCATCTGGTCCAGGCCAACATCGGCCTCGACCGATGACCGCCCGCGTACTGATCCACGTCCAGCACCTGTTGGGCACCGGCCATCTGCAGCGCGCCGGGCTCATCGCCCGGGCACTGGTCGCCGAGGGCGCCGCCGTCACGCTGGTGACCGGCGGCATGCCCCTGCCCGGCTTCGGGCTGGACGGCGGCCGTGTCGTGCAATTGCCGCCGCTGCGGGCGACCGATGCCAGTTTCCGCACCTTGGTCGGCCTCGACGATCGGCCGCTCGACGCCGCGGTTCAGGCCGAGCGGCGGCAGCTGGTGCTCGATGCCTTCGCCCGAAGCCGGCCCGACATCGTCGTGACCGAGACCTACCCGTTCGGCCGCCGCGCCCTGCGGTTCGAACTGGAGCCGCTGATCGACGCCGTGCGGGCCGCCGTGCCCCGCCCGATCCTGGTCGCCTCGATCCGCGACATCCTGGTGGCGAAGGCCGATCCCGCGAAACGACGCGCCATGGTCGAGCGGTTTTGCGCCGACTACGACCGGGTGCTGGTCCATGCCGATCCCCGATTGATCCGGCTGGAGGCGAGCCTGCCGGAGGCGATCGAGCTGGCCGGGCGCATCCGCTATACCGGCTTCGTCGCGCCCGTCGCCGCGCCGCCCGGTCCCGAAATACCCCATGGCGAGGTCGTGGTGTCGGCCGGTGGCGGCGTAGTCGGTGCCGCCCTGCTGCAAGCCGCGCTCGCCGCCCGCCCGCTGACGCGCCATGCCGCGACATCCTGGCGGCTCATCACCGGGCGGAACCTGCCGGAGAGCGATTTCACCGCCCTGGTCCGGGCGGGCGGCGATGGCGTAACGGTCGAGCGGTTCCGCCCCGATCTGCCGGCCCTGTTCCGGCGCGCCGCCCTGTCGATCAGCCAGGCCGGCTACAATACCGCCGTCGAACTGCTGCAGGCACGGGTCCCCATGGTCCTGGTGCCGTTCGCCGAGGCCGCGGAAACCGAGCAGACGCTGCGCGCCCGCCTGCTGGCCGCGGCCGGCATGGCCCAGATGGTCGAGGCGGACGCGCTCGGTCCGCAAACGCTCGCCGCGGCGATCGATCGGGCCCAGTTGCCGCCGCCGCTCGCGGTAGATCTCGATGGCGCCGGGCACTCGGCACGGGCGATCTTGCAAATGGTCGCCGAAAGGACGCCATGAACAGCAGGAATTGCCGCCGATCCGTGTTAGAGAGAAAGTCGAAACGCCTGTTTCGACCGCCCGTATCAGCTCATTCGCAGAAGGTTGTTCGCCCTTGAGCCTATCCGCCCAGCGTATCGCACCGTCCATCCGGACGTCGATTTGGGCACCGCTCGAAGCCGAGTTGGCGGCTTGGGCGGCAATGGGGCGCATCGCCCGTTTCTGGTGGCGCGACGATGACGCGATCCAGCCTTCGGCGGCGCTCGATCGACTTCTGGCTTTGGCCGTCCCGCTGGCGCTGGCCGTCATTCCGGCGCATGCGACCGTCGAACTGGCGCACCGCTTGGCCGGCGTCGGGCGCGTGACGGTGCTGCAGCACGGCATCGCCCACGACAATCATGCTGTACCGCCGGCCAAGAAGGCAGAGCTCGGCACCAGCCGGCCGGCCGTCTCGCTGGCAGGTGCGCTCGCCGAGGGCCGACGTAAGCTCGAAGCGCTGTTCGGGGTGGGGTTCCTGCCGGTGCTGGTGCCGCCCTGGAACCGCATCGCCGACGATCTCGTCCCCTTGCTCCCGCAAGCCGGCTTCATCGGCCTGTCCACGGCCGGCCCTCGGCGGGAAACGATGCCGGGGCTGCGCCAGGTCAACAGCGACCTCGATCCGGTCGACTGGCGCGGCACGCGGCGCTGCCGCCCGGCGGCCGACCTCGTCGCCGAGACGGCCCGTCACCTTGCCGCACGCCGGATCGGACAGGACGCGACGCCGGTCGGCCTCTTGACCCATCACCTGCTCGACGATGCCGGGACGGAGCGGTTTGCGACCGGTCTCGCGCGCCTGATCGCGGACCATCCGGCCGCCGCCTGGACGTCGGCCCGGGAGATCTGGCCGGCATGAGCGAGCATCGCTATCCGACCCGCAGCCTGGTCGAGGATTATGCCCGGGGCGCCGCCGGCCTCGTCTTCCTCGCGATCGCGCTCGTGCCGATGCATTGGGCGCTGCATCTGGTATTCGGCCTGGTCGCCGCCCTGCTGCTGAGTTTCGGCGTGCGGACGATCCTGCGGGGGCGCAGCCGGATCGTGCTGGACGAGGCCGGCATCGCCGTCGTCGGGCCGATGGGCAAGCGGTTGGCCTGGACGGCGCTCGACGGGCTGAAGCTGCGCTATTTCTCGACCCGCCGCGACCGCAAGCGTGGCTGGATGGAGCTGACCCTGACCGGACCGGGCATCAAGTTGGCGATCGAAAGCCAGGTCGAGGGTTTCGAGACCATCGTCCGCCAGGCGGCGGCGGCGGCAAAGCGGCGCGGCCTGACGGTCGATCCTTCGACCGAAGGCAACCTGGCCGCCCTCGACGTGCCCGTGCCGCGCGGCAGCGAGCTCGGCGGGATGGTGGCGGGCTGATGGCCGATCTGCTGCAGGTTCGCGACCTCAAGGTCAGTTTCGCGACGCCCGCCGGCCCGTTCGAGGCGGTGCGGGGCGTTTCGTTCCGCGTGCCGCACGGCGGCACGGTGGCGCTGGTCGGCGAATCCGGTTCCGGCAAGTCGGTGGTCAGCCAGGCGATCATGGGCATCCTGCCGGCGGCCGGCAGCATCACCGGCGGCCAGATCCTGTTCGCCGAACCGAGCGCGCCCGCGCCCGTCGACATCGCGGCACTCGACCGCAACGGCCCCGCCCTCCGCGAAATCCGCGGCGGCAGCATCTCGATCATCTTTCAGGAACCGATGACGTCGCTGTCGCCGCTGCACACGGTCGGCAACCAGATTTCCGAGGCACTGCTGCTGCATCGGGAGGCCAACAAGGCCAACGCGCACGAGCTGACCAGCGAGATGCTGCGCCTGGTCGGGTTCAAGAACCCGAAGAAGGCGCTGTCGACCTATCCGTTCGAACTGTCGGGTGGCCTGCGCCAGCGCGCGATGATCGCGATGGCGCTGGTTTGCCGCCCGTCGCTGCTGATCGCGGACGAGCCGACCACGGCGCTGGATGTCACGATCCAGGCCCAAATCCTGAAGCTGATCCAGGACCTGCAGGCCGAGCTGGGCATGGCCGTGCTGCTGATCACCCATGACCTGGGCGTGGTCGCGAACGTCGCCGAGGAAGTCGTGGTCATGTATCGCGGCAAGGTCGTCGAGCAGGGCACGGCCAAGGACCTGTTCCGCGATCCGCGCCATCCTTACCTGAAGGCGCTGCTGGCGGCGGTGCCGCGGTTCGACATGGGGCCGGAAGACCGGCTGGTGCCGATCCGCGAGATCCCGCCGATCTCGGAAACGAAGTACTTGGCGCCGCGCCGGATCGCGCGCGAGACCAACCAGGCACCGCTGCTGACCATCAGGGGGCTGACCAAAAGCTATGCCACCCGCAAGGGCAGCGAGCCGGTCAAGGCGGTCGACGGCATCGACCTGACGATCGAGACCGGCGAATGCCTGGGGCTGGTCGGCGAGAGCGGCTGCGGCAAGACCACCTTGTCGAAGATGCTGCTGCGCGCGGTGGCGCCCGACGCCGGCCAGGTGCGGTTCCGCGACGGCGACACCGAGATCGACGTGCTGGCGCTCGACGGCAAGGACCTGACCCGCTTCCGCCGTCGGGTGCAGTACGTGTTCCAGGATCCGTTCAGCGCGCTCAATCCGCGCATGAACGTGTTCGACATCCTGGCCGAACCGCTGCTGGTCCATGGCATCGGCGATGCCGCCGAGCGGCGCGCCCGGGTCGAGGAACTGGTGCAGCTCGTAGGCCTCGACCGCAACCAGCTGAAGCGCTATCCCCATAGTTTCTCGGGCGGCCAGCGCCAGCGCATCGGCATCGCGCGCGCCCTGGCGCTCAACCCGGACCTGCTGATTTGCGACGAGCCGGTCTCGGCGCTCGACGTGTCGATCCAGGCCCAGGTGCTGAACCTGCTGAAGGATCTACAGCAGCGGCTGGGCCTGACCTACCTGTTCGTTTCGCATAATCTGGCGGTGGTCGATTACGTCGCCGACCGGATCGCGGTCATGTGCGCCGGCCGGATCGTCGAGCTGGCGCCGCGGCGGGCCCTGTTCCAGGACCCGCGGCATCCTTACACCAAGGCCCTGCTGGCGGCGGTGCCGACGCCGGACCTGAACCACAAGCTCGATTTCGAGGCACTGATGGGCGGTAAGGCGTCGAACCCCGCCGCCTGGCCGCTGCCGTTCACCCGCGACGAGACCCATCGGCCCGCACCGGTCGACCTGGGCGACGGTCATTGGGTCGAAGCCGTGGGAGCCGTGCCGTGAACCGCCTGCTGCCGACCTTCACGATCCTTCTGTGCCTGCTGACCGGCGGGAAGGCCCAGGCGCTCAGCTACATCGAGACCCCCTCGCTTGCCGCCGACGTCGCGGCCGGCAAGCTGCCGCCGGTCGAGCAGCGCATCCCGAGCGACCCGGCGATCGAGACGGGCCGGCCGGGCCAGCCCGGCGGGGAACTGCACGTGCTGATTTCGAGCGCGCGCGAGACCCGCCTGCTCGCGATCATCGGCTATGCCCGGCTGATGGCTTATACGCCCAGCTATGACCTGGTGCCGGACATGCTGGAAAGCGTCGACCAGAAGGACGAGCGGGTCTTCACGCTGCATCTGCGGCCCGGCCATCGCTGGTCCGACGGCGAACCCTTCACCGCCGAGGATTTCCGCTATTGGTGGGACGACGTGGCGAACAACCAGCAGCTGGCCCCGACCGGTCCCCCGGTGGCGCTGCTGCGCGAGGGCGAGAAGCCCAAGGTCGAGATCCTCGATCCGCTCACCGTGCGATATTCCTGGTCGCAACCGATGCCGACGTTCCTGGCCCTGCTGGCCAGCCCGACGCCGATCACGATCTATCGGCCGGCCCATTACCTGAAGCAGTTCCACGTCAAATACGCCGACAAGGACAAGCTGGCCGCCCTGGTCGCGGCGGGACACGCGCGGAACTGGGCCCAGCTGCACAACCGGATGGACAATCCGATCCGCAACGACAATCCCGACCTGCCGACGCTCGATCCGTGGGTGTTGAAGACCGCGCCGCCGTCCGAGCGCTTCGTATTCGAGCGCAATCCCTATTACTATCGGGTCGATCGCGAGGGCCGGCAGCTGCCTTATATCGACCGGATCAACGCCGCCGTGGCCGACAGCAAGATCATCCCGGTCAAGGTCGGCGCCGGCGAGGTGGATTTGCAGTCGCGCTATCTGCGCTTCGACAATTATACGTTCCTCAAGGCCGGCGAAGCGCGCAACAGCTATCGCGTCCGCCTGTGGAAGACCGGCTATGGCAGCCAGTTGACGCTGTATCCGAACCTGAATGTCACCGATCCGGTCTGGCGTACCCTGCTGCGCGACGTGCGGTTCCGGCGCGCCCTGTCGTTGGCGATCGACCGGCACGAAATCAACAACGTGATCTACTACGGACTGGCGCTCGAAGGCCAGAACACCATGCTGCCCGGCTCGCCGCTGTATGACGAGGCCGATCGCAAGGCCTGGGCGCAGTACGACCCGGCCCAGGCAGGCAAGCTGCTGGACGAGATCGGCCTGACCAAACGGAACGGCGAGGGCATCCGCCTGCTGCCCGACGGAAGGCCGCTGCAGATCGTGGTCGAAACGGCGGGCACGGTCGCCGAGGAAAGCGACGTGCTGGAGCTGATCCGCGATACCTGGCGCGAGGTCGGCATCAAGCTGTTTTCGAAGCCGCTGCAGATCGAGTTGATGCACAACCGAATCTTTTCCGGCGAAACCATGATGTCGATCGATCGCGGCCTGGAGAACGGCCTGGCCAACGCCGAGATGAGCCCGGCCGCCCTGGCGCCCACCCTGCAGAACGATTGGCAATGGCCGCGCTGGGGGCAATATTATGAGACCCATGGCATGTCGGGCGAGGCACCGGACATGCCGATGGCGACCGAACTGATGCAGCTCGGCCATCAATGGATGAATGCGACGGATTTCGAGGCGCGGCGATCGCTGTGGCGGCGCATGCTGGCCATCCATGCCGACCGGGTCCTGACCATCGGCCTGTGCGCCGAGGTGCCGCAGCCGGTCGTGGTGTCCGACCGCCTGCGCAACGTGCCCGAACAGGGCATCTACAATTTCGATCCGGGCGCCTTCTTCGGCGTCTACAAGCCCGACCGCTTCTGGTTCGTTCCGGAAGTGCCGGCCGACCAGCCGTCCTGAGGGGAGCCAAGGGGAATGTTCGGCTATATCGTCCACCGGCTGCTGGTCATGATCCCGACCCTGCTCGCGATCAGCCTGATCGTGTTCATCATCATCCAGCTGCCGCCCGGCGACTATCTGTCGACATACATGGCCGAGCTGCAGGCCCAGGGCGAGGCGGTCGACCCGCAGAAACTCGCCTACCTGCGCGAGATCTACGGCCTCGACCGGCCGGCCTGGCAGCAATACCTCTACTGGGTCTGGGGCCTGCTGCACGGCGACATGGGCTATTCCTTCGCCTATAACCTGCCGGTGACCCAGGTCGTCGGCGACCGGCTGATGCTGACTTTCATCGTCAGCTTCTCGACCATCATGTTCACCTGGATCGTGGCCTTTCCCATCGGCATCTATTCCGCCACCCACCAGTACAGCTGGAGCGACTACGGCCTGACCTTCCTGGGCTTCGTGGGGTTGGCGACGCCGAATTTCCTCCTGGCGCTGGTGATGCTCTATTTCGCCAATACCTGGTTCGGCATCTCGATCGGCGGGCTGATGGACGACCGCTTCATCGGTACACCCTGGAGCCTCGCCAAGCTCGGCTCGGTGCTGGCGCATCTGTGGATTCCGGTCATCGTCATCGGCCTGTCCGGCACCGCCGGCATGATCCGGCGCCTGCGCGCCAACCTGCTGGACGAACTGCAGAAGCAATATGTCGTGACCGCACGCGCCAAGGGCCTGTCGCCATTCCGGACCCTGATGAAATATCCGCTGCGCATGTCGCTGAACCCGTTCATCTCCGACATCGGCACCCTGCTGCCCCATGTCATTTCCGGCTCTGCCATCGTCTCGGTCGTGCTGTCGCTGCCGACGACCGGTCCGATGCTGCTGGATGCGCTGCGTTCCCAGGACATGTACCTGGCCGGCTCATTCCTGATGTTCCTGGCTTTGCTGACGGTGATCGGCGTGTTCCTGAGCGACCTGGCGCTGGCGGCACTCGACCCGCGCATCCGGCTCGGTGCCGGGAGCGTCAAATGAGCGAGGCCCGCACCCCGCTCGACCATTTCGTCTCCGAGGAGCCGTTCGAGCCCAATCGCGTCGAGCCGATGAGCCCGGCGCAGGAGCGCTATTACCGCGCGTCGCAATGGCGGATGATGTGGTGGAAGCTGAAGCGCCACCGCCTCGCCGTGCTGTCGGGCGCTATCCTGGGCCTGCTCTACCTGTCGACCCTGGTCAGCGAGATGCTGGCGCCCTACGACCTGCACAGCCGGCATACGGATTTCATCTTCGCGCCGCCGCAGCAGGTCCATCTGTTCGACCAGGGCCATTTCGTCGGGCCGTTCGTCTATGGCTTCGACTACAGCCTCGATATGACCAATCTCAAGCGGGTCTACGAGCCGAACCTGGCGCAGGTGCAGCCGCTGCGGTTCTTCTGCCTGGGCGATCCCTATGATTTCTGGGGCGTGGTTTCCGGCCGGTTCCACCTGGTCTGCCCGGCCGAGAACGGTACGCTGTTCCTGCTGGGCACCGACCGGCTGGGCCGCGACATGCTCTCGCGCGTCATCTACGGCACGCGGATCTCGCTGACCATCGGCCTCATCGGCATCTCGATCAGCTTCACGCTCGGCATCGTCATCGGCGGCCTCGCCGGCTATTACGGCGGCTGGGTCGATGCGATCACCCAGCGCGTGATCGAGATCATCCGGTCCTTCCCGGAGCTGCCGCTGTGGATGGCGCTGTCGGCGGCCCTGCCGGTGACCTGGAGCCCGCTGCTGGTCTATTTCGGCATCACGCTGATCCTGGGCTTTCTCGATTGGACCGGCCTCGCCCGCGCCGTGCGTTCCAAATTCCTGGCGCTGCGGGAGGAGGATTTCGCGACGGCGGCGATCCTGATGGGCGCCACGCCCCGACGCGTGATCTTCCGCCACCTGCTGCCCAGCTTCATGTCCCATCTCATCGCCTCGGCGACGATCTCGATCCCGTCGATGATCCTGGGCGAGACGGCGCTGAGCTTCCTGGGGCTGGGCCTGCGCTCGCCGATCACCAGCTGGGGCGTGCTGCTGAACGAAGCGCAGAACATCAACGTGGTGGCGCTCTATCCCTGGCTGATGCTGCCGGTCGTGCCGGTGTTCACCGTCGTGCTCGCCTTCAATTTCTTCGGCGACGGGTTGCGCGACGCGGCCGATCCGTATCGCTGAGCGGCTTCACAGGGTGAGGATCATGTCCTCACGCGCAATGATCGTCCCCGGGCGGCGGGCGGCCGCTTCGGCGGCGATGGCGTCGAGCTGCTCGTCGGTCCGCCGGGGCGCATGGTGGAACAGCACGAGCGTCTTGGCGCCCGAAGCTTCCATCAGCTTGACGCCTTCCTGCCAGGTCGAATGGCCCCAGCCGGTCTTGGCAGTATATTCCGCGTCGGTGAACATCGCGTCATAGATGACGTAGTCGGCGCCGGCGATCAGCCCCAGGATATTATCGTCGAGCCGGCCGGGGAAATGCTCGGTATCCGTGATGTAGCACAGTGATCGGCCGGCATAGTCGATGCGGTAGCCGGTCGCCTTGTTCGGGTGGTTGAGCGGTGCCGTGCGGACCGTGATGCCCGGATAGGGCTGCAGGGTCTCGCCGGCATGGAAATCGATGAAGGTCTTGTTGGAATGCAGCGCGTTCACCGGGATCGGGAACAGCGGGTCGGCCATCATCGTGTTCAGCACATCCTCGACGTTGCGCTCGGGCGCCAGATGGCCGGCATAGATCTTGAGCCGGTTCTCCGCACTGAACGCGGGTGAGAAGAACGGCAGGCCGACGATGTGATCGAGATGGGTGTGGGTCAGGAAGATGTCGACTTCCAGCGGCCCGGTCAGCGGTTCCATATGGTGGCCCAGCACCCGGATGCCGCTGCCGGCATCGAGGATCAGGCGCTGCGTGCCGCAGATGACTTCCAGGCAGGGCGTGTTGCCGCCGTAGCGAACGGTTTCCGCCCCCGGCGCGGCGATACTGCCGCGCACACCCCAGAATGTGCAGGTGAATGGTCCCGGGGCCGAAGCCTTGGGTCCTTGTTCGTCGTTCACTGCGCTCATGCCCCAGCTTGCCAATCCCTGTCGGCCTCGCGGGCCGCCGTCACGGCACCAGGCGGTATCCGCCCGGCTCGGTAATCAAAAGTTCCGCCTTGGACGGATCGAGCTCGATCTTCTGCCTGAGACGGTAGACATGCGTTTCGAGCGTATGCGTGGTCACGGCCGCGTTGTAGCCCCAGACCTCGTTGAGCAGCAGCTCGCGACCGGTCGGCCGGTCTCCTGCACGCAACAGGTATTTCAGGATAGCGGTTTCCTTCTCGGTCAGCCGCACCTTTTTCTTACCCGCCTCTGCAACCAAAAGTTTCGCGCTGGGACGGAAGCTGTAGGGCCCGATGGTGAAGACCGCATCTTCGCTCTGTTCGTGCTGGCGCAGTTGTGCGCGCAAACGGGCGAGCAGCACGCCCAGGCGAAACGGCTTCGTCACATAGTCGTTGGCGCCGGCGTCGAGGCCGAGGATGGTATCCGCCTCGCTGTCGGCGCCGGTGAGCATGACGATCGGCGCCCGGACGCCGTTGCGCCGCATCAGCCGGCATAGTTCGCGCCCGTCCATGTCGGGCAGCCCGACGTCGAGCACGAGGATGTCGAAGTAATGGTGCTTGGCGATTTCCAGCGCGGCAGCGGCGCAGTCCGCCACCTCCGTGATGAATTCCTCGTGCAGGCGCAACTGCTCCGCCAGCGCCTCGCGCAGCGCCTGATCGTCGTCGACCAGCAGAATCTTCTTCGGTGCCGTCATGGCGTTCCTTCGATCCACGAGCCTGAGCATAGGGAACGGCCCGGTCGCGCGCAATCGGGCAGCATGTTCAGGTCGTTAGCCACGTTTGGCAAGCAGGTCGAAGGCGCCGCCCCAGCGTCGGGCCGTCTCGGCCCAGTCGACGAAGCCGTCGGCCGCGGCGCGTGCGCCGGCCGCATATCGCGCGCGCAGCACGCCATCGCCGATCATTTGCGCCAGGGCCGCGGCCAATGCACCGCGATCGCCCGCCGGCACCAGGATACCTGCGGTTGCCGGCACCGTCAGGGGAATGGCACCGGCGTCGGTGCCGAGGATCGGCAGGCCATGGGCCATCGCCTCGGCATAGGCCATGCCATAGCCCTCGTAGAACGACGGCAACACGAACAGGTCGGCCGCGCGATAGGCCTCCGACAATCGTTCGGGCGGCCATTCCCCAGCCAGATCGACCCGGTCCTCCAGCCCGCGATCGGCGATGAGGGCGCGGAGATCGGCCACGGTTGCCGGATCGCGCTCCAGGCTACCGATCGCGGTCAGGTGCCAGTCCGACCGATCGATGTCGGCCAGTGCCTCGACCAGCAGGCGGTGGCCCTTGCGCGGGGTCACCGTCGCCACCGTCAGCAGCCGGACCATGCCGGGCCGGTCGGACGGCGGTAGATCGGCCGATCCGTCCGGCCGGTCGGTCCCCGGCGGGATCACGGCGATCCTGTCCCGCGGCACGCCATAGGCGGCGACATCGGCGGCACTGCGCGCACTCGGGCACAGGACCCCCTGGCACAGCGGCAGCAATTTGCGTTCGAGCGTCGCATAGCGGGCCGCATCCTCGACGGACAGGCCGGTCTCGAGCGCCAGCGCGTGATGCACCAGCACGATGATCGCGAGCCGGTCGGCATGGGCCGGCAGGACGGCCTCGAATGCGGCAAGCGCCAGCCCGTCGATGCAGACCGCAGCGCCGTCCGGCAAGGCGGCAAGGCAGGCGGCAGCACTCGCCTGCGCGGTCCAGTCCGCATCGGGAAATCGCCCGAGCAGTTCCAGCAGCCCGAGCCGCCGGCCTTCGGCGCGCAGCCCCTCGATCACCCGGCGGTCGTAAAGATAGCCGCCGGTGATCTGCTCGATGTCGCCTGGAACGATGAAGGTGAAGGACCCGTCCATGGCTTGGCTCACAGCGGCCCGTCGAAGCCGGCCCAGGCGACCGGCGATTCCCGCAAGACGACCTGGAGCGAGGCCAGCGCCCCGGCGGTGCCGGCCCCGAGCGCGCCATCCCGGACGCGCGCCTTCAGGCGCTCGTGCAGCACGCCGGCCAGGAACTCGGTCGTGGTGTTGCGGCCGGCGAATTCCGGCAGCTCGTCGAGGTTGGCGAACGCCAGCGGTGCCAGCACTTCCTTCAGCACGTCGAGCGCCCGGCCGATGTCGCAGACGATGCCGTCCTGGTCGAGCCGCTCGCGCCGGAACGTCGCCTCGACCGTATAGGTCGCACCATGCAGGCGCTGGGCCGGGCCGAACACGGTGCCGCGGAAGCTATGGGCGATCATAACATGGTCGCTGACGGTGACGCTGTACATGCGGGCGATTCCAAAGGCTGAGGTGAAGGCTGCTCTCCCGTCCTTTCCGTGCAGGCGGGAATGACGGGGGAACTCCTAGGGATAGACCACGACCCGGCACAGCGCACCGGCACCGTCGTTCGCCAGGCGGGCCATCGTTTCCGGCAGGTCGGCGAAGGCGCTGTCGCCGTCGAGGAAATGGTCATAGACCGGATCGGTGAGCAGATCGAGGGCC
>NZ_DASZBY010000123.1:0-3655 GCF_035943795.1 Aliidongia sp.
GAAACCATCAATCAAAGCCCTGCTCCGATCCGACTGCATTACATCACTTGGCTTACCAAGAATGCGCATCCAAAACGTCGCGTGTTCCCACACGCCGCCGCCTGCGCATCCCTTCCAGTTCCAACAATGTCAAATAACAACCCGTCGCATCCATCCGTCTCTGCTTTGCAGCAGCACCGGATCTCGTCGGCGGAGGCGGTTTCTATTCCCGCCAGATCATCATGTCAACACGCTTTTTTCGGTTTCTTTTGCCGTCGTCTTTTCGACTGTTTAGAGACGAAAAGAAGAGGACCGGGGATCACTCCCAGGTCCTGGGCAACCGCGTCAGCGCGTCATTGATGAAAGGAATATGACGGCTCCCACCCTTGCCGTCTACCCCATAGTGACACATCGAGGCGCAGACCTTCGATGCATGAAGCGGGGATTGACGCATTCGGAGCCGCCGATGCATGCGCGTTGGCGGCTCCGACTCGCCATCAGCCGTGGCGACGCTTCGAGAAAACCCTAGGCGGCGCCTCGGATTTCCTCGAGCTTCAGGCCCATCCGGTCGCCGGTCACCTTGATGATGTCGCCCTCGCCGAGCGAGCCGTCGAGGATCATCTGCGCCAACCGGTTCTGCAATTCCCGCTGAATGACGCGCTTCAGCGGCCGCGCGCCATAGACCGGATCGTAGCCCTCCTGGGCCAGCCATTCCTTGCCGCTCGGCTCCAGTTCGAGCGTCAGGTGACGGTCCTGCAGCAGGCTTTCCAGGCGCGCGATCTGGATGTCGACGATCGACCCCATATCGTCGCGCGACAGGCGGCGGAACAGCAGCACCTCGTCCAGCCGGTTGAGGAATTCCGGCCGGAACGATGCCCGCACCGCCTCCATCACCTCGGCCCGGATGCTGTCGATCGCCGTCCCTTCGGGATGGGCCGCGATGATCTCGCTGCCGAGGTTCGAGGTCAGCACGATGAGCGTGTTGCGGAAATCCACCGTCCGCCCCTGCCCGTCGGTCAGGCGGCCGTCGTCCAGCACCTGGAGAAGGATGTTGAACACGTCCGGATGCGCCTTCTCAACCTCGTCGAACAGGATCACCTGGTAGGGCCGCCGCCGCACCGCCTCGGTCAGCGCGCCGCCCTCATCATAGCCGACGTAACCCGGCGGCGCTCCGATCAGCCGGGCGACCGCGTGCTTCTCCATATATTCCGACATGTCGATGCGCAGCAGCGCCTGATCGTCGTCGAACAGGAACGAGGCCAACGCCTTGGTCAGCTCGGTCTTGCCGACGCCGGTCGGCCCCAGGAACAGGAACGAGCCGATCGGCCGGTTCGGGTCCTGCAGGCCGGCACGCGCCCGGCGCACGGCGTTCGAGACCGCGACGACCGCCTCGTCCTGGCCGACCACACGCTTTTCGAGCTCGCTCTCCATGGCGAGCAGCTTCTCGCGCTCGCCGGCCAGCATGCGGTCGACCGGAATGCCGGTCCAGCGCGAGACGATGCCGGCGATATGCTGCTCGGTCACCGCCTGTTCCAGCATCTTGTCGCCGCCCTGGGTCTCCGCTTCCTTGATTTGCGTCTCCAGGGCCGGAATGCGGCCATAGGTCAGCTCCCCCGCCTTTGCCCAGTCGCCCTGACGCTGGGCCTGTTCGAGCTGGGTGCGCGCCTGGTCCAGCTGTTCCTTGAGGCGGCTGGCACCGGCGAGCTTGTCCTTCTCGGCCTGCCATTGCGCGGTCAGGCCGGCGCTGCGCTCCACGAGCTCGGCCAATTCGCCCTCGAGCCGGCCGAGCCGTTCCTGGGAGGCCGGATCGGGTTCGCGCGCGAGCGCCTCGCGCTCGATCTTCAGTTGGACGATGCGCCGGTCCAGCTCGTCGATGTTCTCCGGCTTGGAATCGACCTCCATGCGCAGGCGCGAGGCGGCCTCGTCGACCAGATCGATCGCCTTGTCCGGCAGGAACCGGTCGGTGATGTAGCGGTTCGACAGGGTCGCCGCCGCCACGATCGCGCCGTCGGTGATGCGCACGCCATGATGCAGCTCGTACTTCTCCTTGAGCCCGCGCAGGATCGAGATCGTGTCGACCACGGTCGGCTCGGCCACGAACACCGGCTGGAAGCGCCGGGCGAGTGCGGCGTCCTTCTCGATATGCTTGCGAAACTCATCGAGCGTGGTGGCGCCGACGCAATGCAGTTCGCCGCGTGCGAGGGCCGGCTTCAGCATGTTCGACGCGTCCATGGCGCCGTCCGCCTTGCCGGCGCCGACGAGCGTATGCAGTTCGTCGATGAACAGGATGATGCGGCCCGCCTCGTGCGAGATCTCGGCCAGCACGGCCTTCAGCCGCTCCTCGAACTCGCCGCGGTATTTCGCACCGGCGATCATCGAACCAAGGTCGAGCGAGACCAGCTTCTTGTCCTTCAGCCCCTCGGGCACGTCGCCATGGGCAATGCGCAGCGCCAGGCCCTCGATGATCGCGGTCTTGCCGACGCCGGGCTCGCCGATCAGCACCGGATTGTTCTTGGTCCGGCGTGCCAGCACCTGGATGGTGCGGCGGATCTCCTCGTCGCGGCCGATGACCGGGTCGAGCTTGCCGTCGCGCGCGGCCTGGGTCAGGTCGCGACCATATTTCTTGAGCGCGTCGTAGCCGGCTTCGGCGTTTGACGAATCCGCGGGCCGGCCCTGGCGGATCTGGTCGATCGCATGGTTGAGGGTCTGCGGGGTGATGCCGGCGCTTTTCAGCGCATCGGCCGCACTACCCGGCGCGACGGCGAGTGCCAGCAGCATGCGCTCGGCGGTGACGAAGCTGTCGCCCGCCTTCTTCGCCTGCTCCTCTGCGCCGTCGAGCGCGCGGGCGAGTTCGGGACCGAGATAGACCTGGCCGGCGCCGGCGCCCTCGATGCGCGGCAGCTTGTCGAGCGTCGCCTCGACCGAACGCAGGGCGGCGGCCGGATCGCCGCCGGCACTGCGGATGAGGTTGGCGGCCAAGCCTTCCTTGTCATCCAGCAGGATCTTCAGCAGATGGTCGGGCATCAGGCGCTGATGGTTGCGCCGCTGTGCCAGGCCCTGCGCAGCCTGAATGAAGCCCTGGGATCTCTCCGTGAACTTTTCGATATTCATACCGTCTCCTTCCGGTGCCCGAAGCGCACCAATGCAGGCCGCCACCTCGAAACGGTGCACGGCCGACCTGGACCTGGATATGGGCGCCCGGCCCGACCGCCGCAAGACGATCTGACACGTTCCCCGGCCCCCCTGCTTTGCGCTATCGCAAGGCGTGCCATTGCAGCGAAGAATGGGACTGCCCGGGGGAGAGCATCTTGAAACCGATACGCATCCGACGACGGGCCGCGAACGTCCCGCGGGCCGTCCTCGCCCTTGTCGCCGGCCTGATCTTGCCGTTCGCCTTGTTCGCGGTCACCGCCAGCCGCATCGGACGCTCGCCGTCGCTCGACCCGCGCCTGCCGGTCGAACTGCTGGTGCTGGTGGCGCTCATTTCCCTGGCGCCGCTCGCAGGACGGCGGTGGCCGGCCACGCTGCGCTGGCTCGCGGCCCTTCTGCTGCTGCCGCTCGCGCTCGCCCACCTGGCCGACGTCGAAGGCCCGGCGATCCTGGGTCGCGATCTCGACCTGGCCGCCGACCTCGGCCATGTGCCGTCGCTGATCGGCCTGTTCGCCGGCGCGGCCAG
>NZ_DASZBY010000124.1:0-52884 GCF_035943795.1 Aliidongia sp.
GCACGTTCATCTTGCGGACCATGCCGCCGTAGAACAGCGCCAGGCCCGGGATCGTCATCATCAGCACGAGGGCGGTCGAGGTCAGCATCCAGGCCGTATCGCCCGAATCGAGCTTCGGTGCCGCCGCACCCGCCGCCGCCGCCACCGCGGGGGCCGCATCCTGCGCCAGCGCCGGTGCCGCGAGCGCCATGGCCATCAAGCCAAGCGCGATCCAATGACCGCTCCATTTCCGGATCTTCATCTCGTTCTCCCAGTTTCCTGCTCAGTCGGTCGATACGGCAGTCCCTGTCAAAGGCTGCTTCCGATGGCGAGAAATGGGGGCTCGAAGACCCAGCCGCTCTGCCACGAAACGGTCATGTTGCGTCGCAACAATCAAGATCCGTGCCAGACCTGGTAATGCATTGGAATCCGCGCTCGACCTTACGCGCGGCGCGAAGACGGGTTCCTTGTCGTTTAACGACGATGTTTGCTGATGCAGGATTTATGAGCGATTGCCGCGGGCGCGCCGCGCAATTGCTCAAAAATTCCGCTGGACGAAATTTTTCATCACCTGGCATCGCCGTGTTCCGGAAAACACGCCGATGCACAAGGGCGAACGTCGCTTACGAAAAGGCGGCGATGCCGGTCTGGGCCCGGCCGAGGATCAGCGCGTGCACGTCGTGCGTGCCCTCGTAGGTGTTGACCGCCTCCAGGTTCAACACATGGCGGATCACGCCATACTCATCCGAGACACCATTGCCGCCATGCATGTCGCGGGCGACGCGGGCGATGTCCAGCGCCTTGCCGCAATTGTTTCGCTTCAGCAACGAGATCATTTCCGGCGCCGCGCGGCCTTCGTCCTTCAACCGGCCCAGCCGCAGGCAGGCATGGAGGCCAAGCGTGATCTCGGTCTGCATGTCGACCAGCTTTTTCTGAATCAGTTGGTTGGCGGCGAGCGGCCGGCCGAACTGCTTGCGGTCCATCGTGTAGCTGCGGGCAGCATGCCAGCAGGCTTCGGCGGCACCGAGCGCGCCCCAGGCGATACCGTAGCGCGCATTGTTGAGGCAGGAGAACGGTCCCTTGAGGCCCGACACGTTCGGCAGCAGGTTCTCGTCCGGCACGAACACCTCGTCCATGACGATCTCGCCCGTGACCGAGGCGCGCAGCGAGAACTTGCCCTCGATCTTCGGTGCCGACAGGCCCTTCATGCCCTTTTCCAGCACGAAGCCGCGGATGACGCCGTCGTCGGTCTTGGCCCACACGACGAAGACTGTGGCCACCGGCGAATTGGTGATCCACATCTTGGCGCCGGACACCGAATAGCCGCCGTCGACCTTGCGCGCGCGGGTCACCATGCTGCCCGGGTCCGAACCATGGTCGGGCTCGGTCAGGCCGAAGCAGCCGATCCATTCGCCCGTCGCCAACTTGGGCAGGTATTTCTGTCGCTGCGCCTCGGTGCCGAAGGCGTGGATCGGGTACATGACGAGCGAGGACTGCACGCTCGCCATCGACCGGAAGCCGCTGTCGACCCGCTCGATCTCGCGCGCGATGATGCCGTAGCTGACGTAGTTGGTGCCGGCGCAGCCATAGCCGTCGATGGTCGAGCCCAGGAAGCCCATCTCGCCCATCTCGGTGAAGATGGCAGGATCGAAGCTTTCATCGCGGAACATCTTCTGCACACGCGGCTGCAGCCGGTCCCGACAGAAGCTGCGGGCCGCATCCTCGATCAGCCGCTCGTCCTCGGTCAGGCTCTCGCCCAGCAGCAACGGGTCGGCCCAGTCGAAAGCAGGTTGGCTCGACTTCTTGGCCTCGGTTCCCAGGACGGGGGCGGTGGACATGGCGTACTCCCTCAGGCGGATATTGTTCGTATACAAATAATCCTCGCCGGACAAGACAAGCGCACCCGCCTCCGACGCCGGTGTTTGGAGAATGCCTCAAGCCCGGAAGGCGCGCCAGCCGATCTCGGCACCATAGCCCCTGCACCGGCGCCATCGCGCCATGAACTTATTGCGCGAGAGTCCGGCTGGTCGCATATTTCAAGGCAGGCCCTGATCTGCACGTGCATCGGCAGGACCGGCGGAGATCATTCGAGAAATGCCGGAGCCCTACAAGAAACGGCTGTCCGCGACTTTCGAGGTCCAGGTCCGGATCGACGCGGAATGGCAGGTCACCCATGCCGTCGAAGATCGCGAGGGCGCGGTGCTGGAAGCCATCGCCCTGATCGGCCAGTATCGCGACGAGGTGCCGATCCGCGTCGTGGGCGAATTGCACGACGCACTGACCAACAGCATCCATCCGCGGGTGATATGGGCCCACAAACCGCCGCCGAAGCCGCGGCCGGCCATCCTGTACGAAGAGCGCCGCGAAGCCCGCATCAAGGCGCGCGACGGGTCGAGCGGCCGGCGCCAGACCACGATCGGCCTGGCCGCCGTGGTGCTGATCGGCTTCGCGCTGCTGGTCTATTACGTCGGGACCCACATCGACATGTACAACGTCCGCCACTAGACGGCCGGCAATCCTGAGGAAGCGGTGCCGCGATCAGGCCCGAGCGGTCTTCCGCGGTCCGGTACGCGCCAAGCACAGCAGCATCGCCATGCCGCCCAGTACCATCGCCCACGCAGATGGTTCCGGCACCGAGGTCGCCTGGTCGTCGACGACCTTCAGGGCGTAGTTCGCCACCGAAAACTGCTCGAGGTTGGATCCGCCGACGATGACCGTGAATTTTGCGCTCTGGGCTGCACCGCTGAGGTTGGCGTCGTCCAGCAAGGCGGCAGGAGAGCCCAGCAGGGCGGGATCCTTGAACAGTCCGGACAGGGTCTTGCCGCTCAAACTGTTCTGCGCCACCGTCTGGTAAGTGGTGACGGCAGTACCGGTATTTTCCGAGACGAGGGCCGCGGCGCTGAAGTTGCCGGCGACGACGAATGTCGTGCCGTCGATGATCAGGGTCATGGAGGAAGACGGGCTTGCCCCCTTCACCCGTTCGCACGGCTGGGTGGTCGAGCACGACACGGCAGGACCGGTTTCAGCGGTATCGATGGTGAAGCCGCCGGAGAACTGCATGCCGGACAGGTTGGTGCCGTGGGCGGCGAAGATGCCCAAGCTGTCGACGCTGCCCGATGCGAGCGTGCCGGAATAGGTTCCGGTGATGATGTCCGCCTTGGCGGCGGAGGCCAGCAAACCAAGCGCGGCGATCACTATCGCCACCGAGCGTCCCAGCATCATAGACCCCATCACCGTAAGGTCGGCCCCATCGATTACACGTTGAACGTTAGCCCAATACCACCTCATACTGCAAGGCGGTCTCGGTCACGGTCACTCCATCAGCAACTCGATCGCCTCGCGCCAGCGATGGCACGACACGGTGTGGCTGTCGGTCACCGGCTCCAGCGCCGGCATGATCGTGTGGCATTTCTCGATCACGATCGGGCAGCGCGTGCGGAACACGCAGCCTGACGGCGGGTCGATCGGCGACGGCAGGTCGCCGGTCAGCGAGACGCGCTTCTTCGCGCGCTCCTTGTCCGGATCCGCGATCGGCACCGCCGACAGCAGTGCCTGGGTATAGGGATGGCGTGGGTTGCGATAGATCTCGTCGCGGTCGGCCAGCTCGGCGATCTTGCCCAGGTACAGCACCATGACCCGGGCGCTGATCCGGCGTACGACCGACAGATTGTGCGAGATGAAGATCAGCGCCAGGTTCTCCTCGGCTTGCAGCTTGCGCAACAGGTTGACGATCTGCGCCTGGATCGAGACGTCGAGGGCGGAGACCGGCTCGTCGCACACCAGCAGCTTCGGCCGGAGGATCAGCGCCCGGGCGATGCCGATGCGCTGGCACTGGCCGCCGGAAAATTCGTGCGGATAGCGGTTGATCAGATGCGACGGCAGGCCGACCCGTTCCATCGCCTCGACGACGCGACCCCGTTTCGCCTGCTCGGCCATGCCCGGCTCGAACGTGTCGAGCGGTTCGGCCACGATGGCGCCGACCGTCATGCGCGGATCGAGCGCCGCCAACGGATCCTGGAAGATGATCTGCATGTCGCGGCGCAAGGCCCGCTGATCGGCCTTGGAGGCGTCTTCGAGCGCACGGCCCAGCCAGACCACCTTGCCGGCGGTCGAGGGGATCAGCTTCAGCACGGCGCGGCCGAGGGTCGACTTGCCGCAGCCGGATTCGCCGACGATGCCCAGCGTCTCGCCGGGATAGAGGTCGAAACTGACGCCGTCGACCGCCTTCACCACGCGCTTTTCGGCAAACAGGTCGCTCTTGACCGGGAAATGGACCTTGAGGTCGCGGACGCTCAGCAGCGGGGCGGAATGGGGCAGGGACATGGTCTCTCTCACGCGACCAGCCGGTCGAGCGTGCAGGCTTTGGCACGGCCGGGCGCAATCTCGCGCAGCGGCGGCACCGAGATCCGGCATTGGTCGGAGGCGAAGCCGCAGCGCGGCGCGAAGGCGCAGCCTGGCGGCATACGGGCGAGGTTCGGCGGCTGGCCGGCGATGGTCGGCAGGTCGCCCGACAGGTCGTCGTCGAGCCGCGGCATCGACAACAGCAGGGCGCGCGTATAGGGATGCTGCGGGTCGTAGAAGATGTCGCGTACCGGACCCTGCTCGACGATCCGGCCGCCATACATGACCATGACCCGGTCGCACAATCCTGCGACCACGCCCAGGTCGTGGGTGACCAGGATGATCGCGGTGCCGGTGACGGCCTGCTGCTCGGCCAGCAGGTCCAGGATCTCGGCCTGGATCGTGACGTCGAGCGCGGTGGTCGGCTCATCGGCGATCAGCAGGTCCGGCCGGCACAGCATGCCCATGGCGATCATGACGCGCTGGCGCATGCCGCCCGACAGCTCATGCGGATACATGTCGAGCCGCTTGCCCGGTTCCGGGATATGCACCTGCTCCAGCACCTCGCGCGCCTGCTCGCGTGCGAGCGCCGGGTTCATGCTCTGGTGGAACGTCAGCACCTCGGTCAACTGGCGGCCGACCGTCAGGTACGGGTTCAGCGCCGTCATCGGATCCTGGAAGATCATCGCCATCTGCGTGCCGCGGATCTTGTTCAGTTCTTCCCGGCGCAGGCCCAGGATCTCGCGCCCATCGAACTGGACGCTGCCGGTCGACGTCCCGTTGTGGGGCAGCAGCCCCATGATCGACATCAGCACCTGGCTCTTGCCCGAGCCGGACTCGCCGACGATGCCGATCGTCTCGCCCTTGTCCACGGTGAAGCTGACGCCGTTCACGGCGGAGACGGAGCCGTCGGGCGTGGCAAAGCGGGTTTCCAACTGGTCGACCACCAGGAGCGGGCCCTGGTGACCGGTCTTCCAGGCCGGCAGGTCTTGGCTTGCGGTCATCAGCGGTCCTTGGGGTCGAGGGCGTCGCGTAGGCCGTCGCCGAGGAAATTGAGGGCGAACAGGGTGACGGCGAGGAAGGTTGCGGGAAACAGCAGCGACCAGGGTGCCGTCTCCATTTCGCGGGCACCGTCGCTGATCAGCACGCCCCAGCTCGTCATCGGCTCCTGCACGCCCAGGCCCAGGAACGACAGGAAGCTTTCGAGCAGGATGACCTGCGGCACGGTCAGGGTGACGAACACCATCACCGGACCCAGGATGTTCGGGATGATGTGCCGGCGCACGATCGCGGTGCTGGACGCGCCGAAGGCATGTGCCGCCTCGATGAATTCCCGGTGCTTCAATGCCATGGTCTGGCCGCGCACGATGCGGGCCATGTCGAGCCACTGCACCGCACCGATCGCGACAAAGATCAGCAGGATGTTCCGGCCGAAGAACACGGTCAGCAGGATGACGAAGAACATGAAGGGCAGGGAATAGAGGATGTCGACGATGCGCATCATCACGTTGTCGACCGTGCCGCCCAGGTAGCCCGCGACCGCGCCGTAGATGACGCCGATCACCAGGCTGACGATCGAGGCCAGGATGCCGACCATCAGCGAGACGCGCGCGCCGTACAGCGTGCGGGCGAACAGGTCGCGCCCGTTCGAATCCGTGCCGAAGTAATAGCCGCTGGCCCAGTCGGGCGGCGTGCCGATGTTCTCCCACGAGATGTCGTCCATGGCGTGGGCGGAGATATAGGGCGCGAGGATGGCGAGGGCTGCGATGATGGTCAGCACGATCAGGCCACCCATGGCGGCGCGATTGCGCACCAGCCGGCGGCGGGCGCTCTTCCACAGGCTGGTGCCTTCGGCCGGCATGGTGACGCTCGCGGCGTCGAACGGGGTGACGGACATGGACGGCCCCTCCTAGCGATGTGCCAGCTTGGGATCGAGGACGCCGTACAGCACGTCCACGAGCAGGTTGAAGAGAATGATCAGCACGCCGTAGAAGATCACCACGCCCATCACCAGCGTATAGTCGCGATTGAGCGCGCCCTGGATGAAGTAGCGGCCGATGCCCGGGATCGAGAAGATCTGCTCGATCACGACGGAGCCGGTGATGATGCCGGCGCAGGCGGGACCCAGATACGAGACGACCGGCAGGAAGGCGGCGCGTGCCGCGTGGCGCGTCACGGTCAGCCATTCCGACAGGCCTTTGGCCCGGGCGGTGCGGATGAAGTTGGAGCGCAGCACCTCGATCATGCTGCCGCGCGTCAGGCGCGAGACATAGGCGATCTGCGGCAAGGCCAGCGCCACCACCGGCAGGATCTTGTACTTGAGCTCGTGCCCGTTGCCCCAGCCACCGACCGGCAGCACGCGCAGATACACGCCCAGCACCAGGGTCAGGAGCGGGGCCATGACGAAATTCGGGATGGTGATGCCGGTCATGGCCGCGGTCATGATCGTATAGTCGGCCGTGCGGTTCTGCTTGAGCGCTGCGAGCGCGCCCAGGCCGCCGCCGATGATCACGGCCAGGAACACGGCGGTCAGGCCCAACTCCATCGAGACCGGGAAGCCCGCCCAGATCAGTTCGGTGACGCTATAGTCCTTGTACGAGAAGGACGGGCCGAAATTGCCTTCGAGCACGCTCTTCAGATAGAGCCAATATTGCCCGATCAGCGGCTGGTCCAGGTGATAGACGCGGTTCAGGTTCTCCTGGATCTCGGCCGGCACGGCGCGCTCGCTGTCGAACGGGCCGCCGGGTGCCAGGCGAATCATGAAGAACGCGATCGTGATGATCACGAACAGCGTCGGCACCGCCCCCAAAAGACGTTTGGCGACAAATGAAAACATGTCGATTTCGTATCCGGTTCAGGAGGATCGGGCCGATGTCCAAGACACCGGCCCCCGTCACGCCTCAGTGCTTCGCGATAGACACGTTCTTCGAATAGAAATAGCCAAGCGTATTCAAGTCGAAGCCTTTGACGTACGGCTTGATCATGCGTTTGTTCACATAGTCGTAGATTGGCATCATCGGCAGATCGTGCACGACCAGCTTCTCGGCATCCTGCAACATCTGGATCCGCTTTTCCGGATCGACCGTCAAGGCGGCGGTCTTCACAAGCTTGTCATATTCCGGGTTGTTGTAACCCATGTCGTTCAGGCCGGCATCGGACTGCAGCAGTTCGGCGAAGGTGTTGGGATCGGCATAGTCGGCGATCCAGCCGGCGCGGAACAGCTGCGTCACCTTCTTTTCCTTGCGGGTCTCCAGGAACACTTTGAATTCCTGATTGACCAGGGTGACGTTCACGCCCAGCGCCTGCTTCATCATGGCCGCGATGGCGATCATGATCTTCTTATGGTTTTCGCTGGTATTGTACATGATCTCGAGGTTGAGCGGCTTGTCGGGACCGTAGCCCGCTTCCTTGTACAGCTCCTTGGCCTTGGCGATGCGCGCCGGCATCGGCATGTCCTTCCAGTCGACATATTGCGGCTGGTAGCCGGCGATGCCGGGCGGCACCCAGCTATAGGCGGGCTGCTCGCCGGTCTTGGTGATCTTGGCCACGATCGCCTCGCGGTCGATCACCATGCTCAGCGCCTCGCGCAGCTTCAGATTGCCCTTGAACGGCGGCTGCTCGAGATTGAAGCCCATGTAATAGGAGCCCAGATAGGGGACGATCGTGAGCTCGCCCGGCAGCTCCTTGCGGATGAAGTCGACCTGGTCGGACGGCACCTCGTTGGTCACGTCCAGCTCGCCGGCGCGGTAGCGCTTCAGCTCCTCGTTCTGGTTCTCGATCGGATAATAGTCGACTTCGCTCAGCTTGACGCTGGCGGCATCCCAATAGTTCGGGTTCTTGACCGCGACGATGCGCGACTGCGGCGTCCATTCCTTCAGCATGAAGGCGCCGTTGGTCACCAGATTGCCCGCGCGCGTGAACTGGTTGCCGTATTTCTCGATCGAGGCCCGGTTGACCGGCAGGAAGCGCGCGTGGCTGATCAGCCGCACGAAATAGCCGGTCGGCGACTTCAGAGTCACCTCGAAGGTCTGCGGATCGGGCGCGCGCACGCCCAGCGACTTCACGTCCTTGTTGACGGCGGTCGCGATGTCCTCGGCATTCTTGATCGGATAGTAGAGGAACGAATATTTCGAGCCGGTCGCCGGATCGACCGCGCGCCGCCAGCTATAGACGAAATCCTCGGCCGTCAGCGGCGTGCCGTCGGACCATTTGAGCCCGGCGCGCAGCTTGAAGCTGTAGGTCAGGCCGTCGGGGCTCACGGTCCAGCTCTCGGCCTGGGCCGGCGTCACCTTGCCGTCCTTGTCGATGATCACGAGGCCTTCGTAGAGGTCGCGCTCGAGATGGCTGTCCTGGGTGTTCTCGGAGATCTGCGGATCGAGCGTCTGCGGCTCGGAACCGTTGCCGAGGCGGAGCACCTGGTTCTCGGCCAGCTCCTGGGCCCAGGCTAGGGGGGCAGTCGTGGACAGCAGGGCGACCGCCATGCCAAAGCCGAAGGCGCGCGTGCGAAGCATGATTATCCTCTCAAGGGCCGCATTTGCGGTCGTTCTTTGCCGTGAAGATTCCCTGTCACGGTTTCTAGTGCAACGAATTTCGCGCGTTCAGGGGAAATCCGCCGAACGCGCGTTAGTTTGGTGCGTATCTGATGCGTTGTTTAGCGCAATCTGTCGTTTCGGCGCAGCCGGGAACCGACGCTGCGGCGAAACGACCCTCTACCGTCCTACCGGAAGTAACGCCGCAAACCTGTTCGCACAGGGATTCGCTGCTATTCCGCCGCGACCGAAATCGCCGCGGGGCTGCGGAACGCGGCGAGCAGCGCCGCCTCGGTCTTCTTGGCCTCGGCCAGGTTCGTTTCCTTGACGTGGCCGAAGCCGCGGATGCGGTGTGGAATGCGCGCCAACTCGACCGCCGTCTCGTAATTGTCCTGGCTGAGACGGCTCAGGATTTCTTCGAGGACGGCAACGTACTCGCCGATCAGCCGGCGCTCGGTCCGCCGCTCCTCGGTGCGGCCGAACAGGTCCCAGGCGGTGCCGCGCAGACCCTTGAAATGGGCGAGCAGGCCGAATGCCTTCAGCATCCAGGGACCATAGACCCGCTTCTTCAGGTGCCCGGTGGTCGGATCCCGGTCGGCCAGCATCGGCGGTGCCAGGTGGAATTGCAGTTTGTAGTCGCCGTCGAACCGGTCGCTGAGCTTCTGCAGGAATTCGCCGTCGCTATAGAGCCGGGCGACCTCGTATTCGTCCTTGTAGGCCATCAGCTTGTGCAGGTTGCGCGCGACCGCCTCGACGAGGCCGCTGCGGCCGGGCGTGCGCTCGATCTCGGCCTGGCGCATGCGCCCGACCAGCGACAGGTATCGTTCGGCATAGGCGGCATTCTGATAGGCGACCAGTTCCCGGGCGCGCCGGTCGATGATCTCGTCCAGGCTCTCGCTCAGTCGGCGGCTGCCGGTGGCGGCCCGCTTCGGTGTCGCGACCGCCTCGACCGCGGCCAGGTCGACCGCCGCCCGGCGGCCCCACAGGAACGACTTCTTGTTGAACTCGACCGCGACGGCATTCAGTTCGATCGCCTTGTCGATCGCCTCGGCGCTGACCGGGATGGTGCCCTTCTGCCAGGCGTAGCCCAGCACGAACAGGTTGGCGGCGATCGAGTCGCCGAGCAGGGCCACCGCCAGCCGGGCGGCGTCGAGGAACTCGACGGCATCGGCGCCGACGCCGTCGATCAGGGCCTGACGGGTCTGGTCGGTCGGGAATTTCAGGTCCGGGTTCTGGGTGAAGCTGCCGACGATCGTCTCGGCCCGGCTGACGAAGGCGCGCGTGGTGCCCTTCTGGACCTTGGACAGGCTGTCGATCGAGGCCGCCACCAGGAAGTCGCAGCCCAGCAGCAGGTCGGCGCCGCCGGCGGCGATGCGCACCGCGGCGATATCCTCCGGTGTCCGGGCGATGCGGATATGGCTATAGACGGCGCCGCCCTTCTGGGCGAGGCCGGTCATGTCGAGCACAGACACGCCGCGGCCTTCGAGATGGGCCGCCATGCCCAGCAGCGCGCCGACCGTGACCACGCCGGTGCCGCCGACGCCGGTCACCAGAATGCCGTAGGGATCGTCGAGTGACGGCAGGGCCGGCACCGGCAGCGGGCCGAATCCGTCTGCATCGACGGCCGACGCCTTGTTCTTGCGCAGGCCGCCGCCCAGAACGGTCACGAAACTGGGGCAGAAGCCGTTGACGCAGGAGAAGTCCTTGTTGCAAGACGACTGGTCGATCTCGCGCTTGGTGCCCAGTTCCGTTTCGACCGGCACGACCGACAGGCAGTTCGAGGTCTTGGAGCAGTCGCCGCAGCCTTCGCACACCGCGTCGTTGATGAACACGCGCTTCTGCGGGTCGACCATCTTGCCGCGCTTGCGCCGGCGGCGCTTCTCGGCGGCGCAGGTCTGGTCGTAGATCAGCACGGTCACGCCCGGCATTTCGCGCAGTTCGCGCTGCACCTCGTCCAGTTTTTCGCGGTGATAGACGTTGGTGTGCGCGGGCAGGCCGACGTTGGTCTCGTACCGGCCGAGATCGTCGGTGACGACGACCAGATGCTTTGCACCCTCGGCCACCACCTGGCGCGCGATCATCGGCACGGTCAGGTCGCCGCCGTCGTGGGTCTGGCCGCCGGTCATGGCGACCGCATCGTTGAACAGGATCTTGTAGGTGATGTTGACCTTGGCCGCGACTGCGGCGCGGATCGCCAGGATACCCGAGTGATTGTAGGTACCGTCGCCCAGGTTGGCGAAGATATGCTGCGTCTCGGTGAACGGGGCCTGACCGATCCAGGGCGTGCCCTCGCCGCCCATCTGGGTGAAGGTCGAGGTCGTGCGCTCCGGCATCCAGATCGCCATGTAGTGGCAGCCGATGCCGGCGACGGCGCGGCTGCCTTCCGGCACCCGGGTCGAGCTGTTGTGCGGGCAGCCGGAGCAGAAGAAGGGCGTGCGCGCCAGGCCGGGCACGAGCCGGTCGTGCTGGTCTTCCTTGGCGACGAGGAACTTCAGCCGGTCCTGGATCCGTTCGCTCGGGTGAAACCGCGCGATCCGCTTGGCGATGACCTTGGCGATCATCGCCGGCGACAGTTCGGCGATCGATGGCAGGATCCAGTCCTGTGCCTCGTCGAACTTGCCTAGCACGCGGGGCCGCACGCCGTCGGGCATATTATACAGCTGTTCCTTGAGCTGCCCCTCGATGACCCCGCGCTTTTCCTCGACGACCAGGATTTCTTCCAGGCCTTCGGCGAAGCGGCGAATGCCGACCGGCTCGAGCGGCCAGCTCATGCCGACCTTGTAGACCGTGATGCCGATCTCGGCGGCTTGAGTGTCGTCGATGCCCAGATCTTCCAGGGCCTGGCGCACGTCGAGGTAGGATTTGCCGGTAGTCACGATGCCGAAGCGCCGCTTCGGGCTGTCGATGACCGTATGGTCGAGGCGATTGGCCCGGGCGAACGCCAGTGCCGCCGGGATCTTGAACCGGGCCAGGCGGTATTCCTGGTCCATCGGCAGGTCGGGCCAGCGGATGTTCAGTCCGCCGTGCGGCATGTCGAAATCGTCGGGCAGCACGATGCGCACCCGCTCGGGCGCCACATGGACCGAGGCCGAGCTGTCGACCGTCTCGCCGATCGTCTTCATGCCGATCCAGGCGCCGGAGAAGCGCGACATGGCCCAGCCATAGAGCCCGTAGTCGAGGATCTCCTGTACGCCCGAAGGGTTCAGCACCGGGATCTGAGCATCGATGAAGGCATATTCGGATTGGTGGGGCAGGGTCGATGACTTGCACGCATGGTCGTCGCCGGCCAGCAGCAGCACGCCACCGTGGGGCGCGGTGCCGGCGGCATTGCCATGCTTGAACACGTCGCCCGACCGGTCGACACCGGGTCCCTTGCCGTACCACATGGCGAAGACGCCGTCGTACTTGGCGCCCTCGAACATGTTGACCTGCTGGCTGCCCCAGACGGCGGTCGCGGCCAGATCCTCGTTGATGCCGGGCTGGAAGAACACATGGTCGCGCTTCAGGTGTTCGCGCGCCGACCAGAGCGTCTGGTCGAGCCCACCCAGCGGCGAGCCGCGATAGCCCGAAATGAAGCAGCCGGTTTCGAGTCCGGCGGCGAGGTCGCGCTGACGCTGCATCATCGGCAGGCGGGCGAGGGCTTGGACGCCGTTCAAGTAGATGCGCCCGCGTTCGAGCGTATACTTGTCGTCGAGTGTGACCGCCGCCAAAGCCATCGCCTGAATCCCCTCGCGCCGGTCCGTACATCGCGGTGCCAGCATGCGAAAAAGTTAATCCAAGCGACCCCTGTGCTCAACGAACTTGCTTGCATCGCCAAAGAACGCAACGAACCGCCGGTCTCTGTTGCCGACACGCGTATAAGCGACGAAGAACGTGCCAAACACGGTAATTTTATTACAATCGATCAGGGCAGTCTTTGCCATTCGACCTCGCCGGTCGCCGCCCGGTCCGTCGTCGGGCTGGGCACGACATAGGTCAGCCGGTCGCCGACGAGCGTGAAATTGCGAAGCTGGACCGTGCCGTCCCAGTTGGGAAACGAGGCATGGTCGATCTCGAAGCGGATGGTGTGCGCCGGGTCGATCGTGTAATGGCCGAAATGGGCATTGCTGCCCTCGACCGCCGCCTTGAGTTCGGCGGGCGTGCCCTGGCTCTTGTCGTTTGCGGCGAACCGGGTTCGCGCGGCCCGCAGCAACTGCAGCGAATAGCGTCCGCCGGCATCGAAGATCAGCAGGCCTTCGGGATGCGGGCCGTAGAGCGCGACATGGGTTCCATCCGGCAGGACATTATCGACCCGGACGACGGACCAGGTGCCGACCAGGAACGGCGGCGCATCGGCGCGGGCGGTCGGGATCGACAGACACAGGCCGAGCGCGACGGCCTTCAGGATGTTGAACGGGGTCATGAGGCGGGAAGCTCCTGGGCGAGGGTGGGGGAGGGGGTCGACGGCGTCAGCAACCGGCCGATCCGCCCGCGGCGTCCGGCGACGAGCAGGATCGGCACGATCGCCAGCACGATGCAGGCCTGCGCCAGATAGAGCTGGCGGTAGAGGTGATGACCGGCGCTGAGCGCGACGATGGCGTAGATGATCAGGCCGGCCAGGCCGTTCAGCATGTTGAAGGTCGCGTTGACGCGGCCCTGGAAGGCGGGGTCCGTCGCCTGCTGGGCCAGGCTCAGTGCCAGCACCGAGGTCTGGAAGCTGATGCCGAGCCCGACGTAGGTCACGAAGGCGGCCGCCAGGCTCTGGCAGTTCGCGAAGGCGATCAGACTCGTGGCCATGGCAGTGAAGCCCAGCAGCAGGATCCGCCGCTGGCCGAACCGTTTGGCAAGGCGCGCGATGAGCAGCCCGCTCGCGATCGCACCGGCGGCATAGCCCGCGTCGATCTTGCCGAAGGCTTCGGCGCCCAGGTTCAACTCCTCGCGCACGAACGGCGCCAGCATGCCGTTGATGCTGAAGATCACCGTCAGGTTCGCCAGGATCAGGCCATAGAAGAACGCGATTTCCGGACGCTGGGCGATATGGCCGAGGCCGGCGCGCAGGTCGCGCAGATGCCGGCGCGGGCCGCGTTCCAGCCCATCGCGCGGCGGATCCTGCGAGGCGAGCCGGCGCGAGACGAGAAAGCCGAGCAGGGCGGCCGCCAGATAGGTCGTGCTGGCGAGCGTCACGGTCGCGACCGGACCGATGGCGGCCAGGACGATGCCGGAGGCGGCGGCACCCAGGATCTGCCCGGACTGGCCACCGACCGAGGTCAGGGCATTGAGCCGCAGCATCTGGTCGGACGGCACCGCCCGGATCAGCGCCGCGCGCCACGACAACACCTGGATCTCGTTGCCGAGCGCGATCAGGAAACTGACGGCATAGCCGATCCCCTCGGTCGCATGCCCCGTGCCGTAGAGCGCGCCATAGGCGATCAGCACCAGCCAGCGCAGCAGCTCGGCCCGGTAGGCGAGCCGGGCCGGCCAGCCCCGGTCGACCGCCAGGCCGATGATCGGCGACAGCAGCAGGCTCGGCAGGATGGTCATCACCAGGGTGATCGCAGCACTCGACGGCCGGCCGGTGATGTCGATGATCAGCCAGGTATTGATCAGGAAGAAGAAGCCGGTGCCGATCTTGGCGGTCGCGATCGTGGCGGCATAGAGCCGGACGGTCAGGGGATTCATGGCGCAGGGTCCCGGATGAGGTCGACCCTCCGGAAAATAGGCATCGCAACATGTAAGAAAATACGATAGTTCTTATCGTTCAAATTCGATAAACTGAACGATGTATCGCATCAACCTTGATATCGACATCCTGCGCACCCTGGTGATGGCCCAGCAGCTGGGCGGCTTCAACCGGGCCGCCGGCCGGATCGGCCGGTCGCAGTCGGCGGTCAGCCAGCAGATCCGCAAGCTGGAGGAACAGGTCGGCGAGCCTTTGTTCCGCAAGCAGGGGCGCGGGCTGGTGCCGACCGAGGCCGGCGACATCGTGCTGGCCTATGCCCATCGCATCCTCGACCTCAACGACGAGGCGGTGGGTGCGCTACGCGGCCGGGCGATCGAAGGCGTGGTGCGCTTCGGCCTGCCCGCCGATTTCGCCGAGACCTGGCTGCCGACCGCGCTCGGCCGTTTCAAGCGGGCCCATCCGGCAGTCCGGGTCGAGGCGGTCGTCGACGGGAACCGGCGGCTGCTCGAACGGTTGGACCGGGGCGAGTTGGATCTGGTCCTGGCCATGGCCAATGGCGCGCGCGCCGATGCCGAGCGGTTGGCGACGCTGCCGATGGTGTGGCTCGGTCCCGCGTCGGATGATTGGCGCCCGGTCGAGGGGGAGCCGATCCCGCTGGCACTTTACGAGGCGCCCTGTTTCTTCCGACAGGCGGCTCTGGCGGCGCTCGATCAGGCCGGTCTGCCCTGGCGTGTCGCCTTCACCAGCACCAGCCTTCACGGCCTCTGGGCCGCGGTCGAGGCGGGCCTGGGCGTGACGCTGCGCACCGCCGCGGGCCTGCCGGCGGGCATCGCGGCCATCGATGGCCTGCCGCCGGCCCCGACGCTCGATCTCTGTCTGCACGACGGCGGGCGGGCGTTGACCCCGGCGCATGCGAGACTGCGGGAAATCGTGATCGGGACATTGGCGGCGAACTTATCATCACAGGCCGTCATTCCCGCGCAGGCGAGAATCCAGCTCGTTACGGCAGCGCGGAAATAGAGACTCTTGTCGCCGCCGGACGCGGCTCTTGCTGGATTGCGGCCTGCGCGGGAATGAGGGCAAGAATCTCAGCTCGCTTTGTCGTACAGGCTTTCCAGCAGCGCGCCATGGATCGATCTGATGGCGTGGCGCTTGATCTTGAGCGTCGGGGTCATCTGGCCGTTGGCGACCGAGAAGGCTTCCTCGACCACCGCGAAGCGGCGGATGCGTTCGGGGGCGTTCAGCATCTTGTTCACCTTGGCGACCCGGACCTGGATCTCCTGCTGGAGCCGGGCCTGGCGCGCCGCCGGGTCGGTTTCGCTGCGCGTATCGCGCAGCAGCGCGTCGTCGGGCACGATCAGCGCCACCAGATAGGGGCGCTTGTCGCCATAGACCATGACCTGGCCGACGCCCTCTTCCAGCGACAGGTAGCCCTCGATGCGCTGGGGCGAGATCATCTCCCCGCCGGAGTTCTTGATGAAGTCGCGCTTGCGGTCGGTGATCTTCAGATAGCCGTCGGCATCGAATTCGCCGACGTCGCCGGTATGCAGCCAGCCGTCCTTCAGCGCCCGGTCGGTCGCCTCCGGATCCTGCCAATAGCCCTTCATCACGTTGGCGCCCTTGACCAGGATCTCGCCATCCTCGGCGATCTTGACCTCGACCCCCAGCAAGGGCGGTCCGACCGAGTCGACTTTGATGCGCCTGGGCGGATTAGCCGAAATCACCGGTCCGGCCTCGGTCTGCCCATAGCCCTGCATCAGGTTGATACCGAGCGCCAGGAAGAACAGGCCCACCTCCTGGTTAAGCGGTGCCCCTCCGGAGACGAAGGCCTTGAGACGTCCGCCGAAGCGCTGGCGCACCTTGCGCCGCACCAACCGATCGACGACCAGATCCAGCGCTCGATCCTTGAGCGTCAGGCTCGAAGGGTTCTTGTAACGCTTGATGCCCAGGTCGCAGGCCAGGCGGAACAGCTTCGTCTTCATGCCGCCGCTGCGTTCGGCCGCTTGTGCGATGCGCTTGTGCAGCATCTCGAACAGGCGTGGCACCGCGGTCATGATGGTCGGGCGCACCTCCGGCATCTCGGTCGCGAGCGTCTCGGGCCCGCCGGCATAATAGATCTCGGCGCCGATCATGATCGGGAACCACAGGCCGGCGGAATGCTCATAGGCGTGGGTCAGCGGCAGGAACGACAGGAATACCTCGTCGCCCAGCCCGAAATCGTCGTCGAGCAGCTTGCGGGCGCCCTTGCCGTTGTGCATGACGTTGCGATGGGTCTGCATGACCGCCTTGGGCACGCCGCCGGTGCCCGAAGTGTAGATCAGGCAGGCGGTATCGTCGGGGCCCAGCACGCCCGCCACCTCGTCGACCCGGTCGGGCGCGTTCGTGCCCATCGCCATGACATCGTCCCACAGATAGACGTCGGCGTTGGCCTGGCCCTTCAGCGGTTCGAGCGAGATGATGGTTTTCAGATAGGACAGCTGATCGGCCGCCGGCAGCACGCGCTGGGCCAGCGCGTTCGACGACAGGATCAGCGCCTTGGCGCCGCTGTTCGCGAAGACGTGGCGATAATCTTCGGTCGTGAAGGTGGTGTAGGCGGGCACGGTGACGGCCCCCGCCGCCATGATCGCCAGATCCGCGATCGCCCATTCCGGCCGGTTCTCGGCGACGAGGGCGACCCGGTCGCCGGCGCGGATGCCCAGGGCGGTGAGCCCCGACGCCAGCCGCCGCACCCGCCGCTCGACTTCCGCCCAGCTGAGCGCGACCCAATCCTTGTCCTTGCGGACCCACAGGAACGGGCGATCCCCCTTCCGCGCCGCCCAATGCAGGAACATCGCGGGCAGGTTCGGCCAATCGCTTTCAATCATCGGAAGCTCGTTTCCTCGACCTTGTGCGCGGACTCCGTTCCGCTTGTCGGCTCGGCCCTCGCGACAAGGGCCGACCTTGGTCTTGCGGTTCTTCTATAACCTTGCGGCCGCCGGCTTCCAACCCCTGCGGCGGCATGGCCGGCGGGAAAGCGGTTGGCGGACGTCCGGGTTGCACCATATATCCGGGCAGTCTCGTTGCCAGGAGTTGTCATGCCCCGTTCGTCGACCCGTTCCGCCGCCGACACCGCCACCGTTACCGCCGCGCTGGGTGTCCTGCCGAACTGGAACCTGGCCGATCTCTACGACGGCATCGACTCCCCGGCCGTGGCAACCGACCTGAAGCGGGTCGATGCGGAGGCCGAGGGTTTTGCGAAGAACTATGAAGGCACGGTCGCGGGCCTGTCCGGCCCCGCGCTCGCGGCCGCGATCGTCGCCTACGAGCGGATGCAGGATACGTTGGGCCGGCTGATGAGCTTCGGCGGTCTTGCCTTTGCCGGCGCCATGGACGATTCCAAGGTCGCGCAATTCTACCAGACTCTGCAGGAGCGGGTGAACGCGGCGTCGGTCCGCTTGCTGTTCTTCACGCTCGAGCTCAATCGCATCGACGATGCCGATCTCGACGCGAAGCTCAGGACGCCGGCGCTGGCGCATTACGCCGCGTGGCTGCGCGATGTGCGCGCGTTCCGGCCGCATCAGCTGTCTGACGAGATCGAGAAGCTGCTGCACGAGAAATACGTCGCCGGCCGCGCCGCCTGGGGCCGGCTGTTCGACGAGACCGTGACCGACCTGCGCTTCCCGGTCGGCGGCAAGGACCTGACCATCGCCGAGGCGATGCACCTGATGTTCGATCCGGACCGCGCCAGGCGCCAGGAGGGGTCGGAAAGCGTTGCGACCGTGCTGGGCGGCGCCGCGCGCACGTTCGCACTCATCACCAACACGCTGGCCAAGGACAAGGAGATCGAGGATCGCTGGCGCAATTTCGCCCGGCCGATCTCGGCCCGCAACCTGTCGAACTTCGTCGAGGACGAGGTCGTCGATGCGCTCGTCCATGCGGTCAAGGAAAGCTACCCCAGCCTTTCGCACCGCTATTACCGGATGAAGGCGCGCTGGCTCGGCCTCGACAAGCTGGAATATTGGGATCGCAACGCGCCGCTGCCGGGCGCACCCCAGCGGAACATCCCCTGGACCGAGGCGCGCCAGATCGTGCTCGATTCCTACCGCGCCTTCTCGCCCAAGCTGGCGGTGATCGGCGAGCGCTTCTTCACCGAACGCTGGATCGATGCCGCACCGCGTCCGGGCAAGGATTCCGGCGCCTTCTCGCATCCGACCGTGCCCTCGGCCCATCCCTATATCCTGATGAACTACATGGGCAACGCGCGCGACGTGATGACGCTCGCCCACGAGTTGGGCCATGGCGTGCACCAGGTGCTGGCCGCGCGCCAGGGTGCACTGATGGCCGACACGCCGCTGACCCTGGCCGAGACCGCGTCGGTGTTCGGCGAGATGCTGACCTTCCGCAAGCTGCTGGCGTCGGAACGCGACCCGGCGACGCGCAAGGCGCTGCTCGCCCGCAAGGTCGAGGACATGCTCAACACGGCGATCCGCCAGATCGCCTTCTGCGAGTTCGAGCGGCGGGTCCATGACGAGCGGCGCGCCGGCGAACTGCTGCCGGAGCGGCTGAACGCGATCTGGCTCGAAATCCAGGTCGAGAGCCTCGGGCCCGCGTTCGACTGGCAGCCGGGCTACGGCACCTATTGGAGCTCGATCCCGCATTTCATCCATACGCCGTTCTACGTCTATGCCTATGCCTTCGGCGATTGCCTGGTGAATTCGCTCTATGCCGCGTACCAGGCAGCGCCCGAGGGCTTTGCCGAGAAATACCTGGACATGCTCTCGGCCGGCGGCACGCTCCGGCACCACGAACTGTTGAAGCCGTTCGGCCTCGACGCGCGCGAGCCGGCATTCTGGGACAAGGGCCTGGGCGTGCTGCGCGGCTTCATCGACGAGCTGGAAGCGTTGGGCTGAGCGGGCGGGGTTCGGGACATGTCGGATCGGAACTCGTTGGGTGGCCGGGTCAAGCGCTATGCCCAGGTCTCGACGGCGGTCGGCGGCCTCGCGGCGCGGCTCGCCGGTGAACGCTACCTGGGCATCGACCTGGATCGCAGCCGCCACGCGGCCGAACTGACCCAGGCTTTGGGCGGGCTGAAGGGCCCGCTGATGAAGGTGGCGCAGATCCTGTCGACCATTCCGGACGCGCTGCCCAAGGAATATGCCCAGGAACTGTCGCAGCTGCAGGCCAATGCACCGGCCATGGGCTGGCCTTTCGTCAAGCGGCGCATGGCGAGCGAACTCGGACCCGACTGGCAGGCGAAGTTCGGCTCGTTCGAGAAGGAGGCGGCGCGCGCCGCCTCGCTGGGACAGGTCCATCGCGCCACGGGCAAGGATGGGCAACGGCTTGCTTGCAAGCTGCAATATCCGGATATGTCCTCGGCAGTCGAGGCGGACCTGAAGCAGCTGCGGCTGATCTTCTCGCTCTACGGCCGCTACGACGGCGCGATCGAGACCGGCGAGATCCATGCCGAGCTGGCCGCCCGCTTGCGCGAGGAGCTGGACTATGTGCGCGAGGCGAAGCACCTGGCGCTCTATCGCCGGATGCTGGCCAGTGAGACCGGAGTCCACGTGCCCGACGTCGTGCCGGACCTGTCGACCGACCGGCTCCTGACCATGAGCTGGCTCGAGGGCGAGCCGGTCATGAGCGTCGCCGACGCGCCGCAGGATGTGCGCAACGCCGTCGCCATGAACATGTTCCGCGCCTGGTACCGGCCGTTCTACGGCTATGGCGTGATCCATGGCGATCCCCATCTGGGCAATTACGCGGTGCGGCCGGACCAGACGGTCAACCTGCTGGATTTCGGTTGCATCAGGGTATTTCCGGCCCGGTTCGTCGGCGGGGTCATCGATCTCTATTGGGCGCTGTCGCGTGACGACGAGGCGCTGGCGATCCATGCCTACGAGACCTGGGGCTTCAAGAACCTGAACCGCGAGGTCATCGATACGCTCAACCTGTGGGCCCGGTTCCTCTATGCGCCGCTGCTGGAGAACCGCGCGCGCCGCATCCAGGAGGCTGCGACCGGCGAGTTCGGGCGCGAGGTCGCCGAGAAGGTCCATGGCGAGCTGAAGCGCCTGGGCGGCGTCACGCCGCCGCGCGAGTTCGTGTTCATGGACCGGGCCGCGATCGGCCTCGGCGCCGTGTTCATGCGCCTCAAAGCCGACCTCAACTGGTACGAGCTGTTCCACGACCTGATCCGCGATTTCGACGTGGCAGCGCTGGAGCAGCGGCAGGGCGCGCTGCTGGACGAGGTCGGGTTGCCCCGGCCGGCCTGACGCCCGCTATTTCTTGGGCTTGGTAGCGGTCAGGCCGCGGATCCGGGCTTTGGAGAAGTCGCCGGCATCGGTGCCGTAGGACGGGGCGCGGGCGACCACGCTGCGGTACGCTTCGAGCGCGTCGGCCGTCTTGCCCTGGCGTTCCAGGTAATAGCCCTTCAGCGCGTCGACATTCTGCCGGCGCTCCTCGGTGATATAGCCGCTCTGGGTCCAGTCCAGGGTGGCGAGATGGTCGTCGAAAGAGATGACCTGGCTCAGCCGGGCCAGGAAGTCGGGATCGGTCAGGCCATCCTCGTAGATCGCCAGGACGTCGCCCCGGGTCGGCGACTCCGGCAGGTCTCGTCCGCTCTTGCGGATCCGATTGGTATAGTCGATCGCGCCGGCGCGGATTTCGTCGGCGTGTTCGTTGAACAGCGCAACCATGACGATGCGGTCGGAATAGGCGGGATCGACGGTGCTGGTGAGGGCGGCATCCAGGTCGGGGCGCGCCGAGGCCAGCGGCTTGCCCTGCCACAGGATCCAGAAGCCGCGATAGAGGTGGGCATACATGTTCTGCGGGTCGGCCTGCAGCGCCGCGTCGAGTTGGCCCGCGATATCGAGGCCGGAGACGCCATCGCGGCTTCTGAGGAAATGCGACCAGGCGACATGCGCTTCGAGATCGGCCAGTGCCGTGCCCTGGGCGCCGGTCTCGTTCTGGATGACGACCCGCTCCAGCGGTTCGACCACGTCGCCGAACGATTGCGGGCCGACCTTCGAATTGAGCGTCACGTGCTCGACCCAGCGCAGCGCGATGGTCAGCTGCTGGCGTTTCGCCGGCTCGTTCCCCGGCGCGATCTGCAGCGCGCTGCCGTTCGATTTCCAGGCCTGCGCATAATCGCCCGTCGACAGCTGCCGGTCGGCGACGGCGATGGCCTTGCCGACTTCGGCTTGGTGGCCGAAATAGCCCGACACGCCGGTATAGGCTGTGACGACGGCCGTGGCGAACCCGATGACGGCGGTCAGTGCGCTGATGACCTTGGTCAGCGAACTGAATTGCTCCCAGCGATGGAGCGCGAGGCTCTTGATCTGTCCAAGCGTACTGATGGTGCACCGCCGCAGGTAATCGGAACCTGATACCAACTGTGCACTGTGGCGGCGCCTGCCATCAACGCCAATCGCCCCTTCAAGTCGCCGGTTCGGTCGATGCCTTCAAACTGCCGAGGTCCGGCGTCGACAGGTGCAGCGCGCGATAATGTTCGATCGGCACGCCGGATTCCTCACGCTTTGCCTGCTGGTCCTCACCGGTCCACAGCGCGAAGCGGGCGAGCTGCCAGCGTTCGATATCGAGCGCCACGGCATGGAGGGCCGGGCCGTCCGATCGTTCGGTCAGCTCCGCCTGCCGGTCGGCCTCGGCCCGGCGGAGGGCTGCGAGGTCGGTGGCCGGTGCGACCGGCATGAGTTGGCGGGACGCGGCCACGATGGTGCGGCCGTCGAAATCCGGCCGGATCGAAACATCCAGCCCGGCCCAGGAACGCACGGAAACCCAGCCGAACGATTCGGTCAGGCCCTTGAAGCCGGGGCCGGCCACGAACGGCCAGATGCTTTGGATCTGTGGCCACAGGTAGAACGGCGCGTATTCGTTGCGGTCCGCGCCGGCGACGCCGCGCTCGCGGATCAGGTAGGCCTTGACGCCCAGGCCGGGGAAGTCGTCGAGCAGATGGCCTTTCTCGGCGACCCGGCGGCGGATGATCGCCATGTCGTAGTCGGCCGGCAGGGGAATGGTGTACTGCATCGCGAACATCAGGCTTCTCCTAGTTTCGTGCCGGCGCCTGTCGATAGTCCGCATCGCTGACATGGGTCAGCCAGGCGGCGGTGTTGCCCTCGTCGTCTGCCTCCTGCAGCGCCAGATGGACCATGGCGTGGCCGGGAGCGGCGCCATGCCAGTGCACCTCGCCAGGGGCGATCCAGACGGAATCACCGGGCCGGATCTCGATCGGCGCTTCGCCCTGCCGCTGGACCCGCCCGATGCCGCTCAGGACATGCAGCATCTGCCCGACCGGATGGGTATGCCACGCGGTCCGGGCACCGGGTTCGAACGTCACCCGGTAGGCATGCAGGCGCGAGGGAGCCTCGGCTTGGCCTATCGGTTCCATCCAGACCGTCCCGGTGAACCACTCCGCCGGGCCACGCCGGATCGTGTGGGCATCCGCTTCAAGTTTCATGACCATTTGCCGATCTCCTTCGCTCCATCATGTGGCGTTGACAGGGCGTATCGGAAGGCCGATGAAATCAGCACACTGTTGCATGAAACGAACCAATCCATGGAAGAGGATCGATTCGGCACCGTCGCCGCCTTCGTCGCGGTGGCGCGCCGGCTGAATTTCGCGGCGGCGGCCCGTGCGCTCGGCGTCAATGGCGCCACCATCAGCCGGCGCGTCCGGCGGCTGGAGGAGCAATTGGGCGCGCGGCTGCTGACACGGACGACCCGGCGCGTAGCGCTGACCGAGGCTGGCATCGCCTATTTCGAGCGGTGCGAGAACGTGCTGGCCGTGCTGGAAGAGGCCGATCTGACCGTGGCCATGCTGAACGACGCTCGGCCGCGCGGGCTGTTGCGCATCAACCTGCCGATCGCGTTCGGACGGATGCATGTGGCGCCGCTGCTGCCGGCCTTCCTCGACCGCTATCCTGATCTGCGGCTCGACGTCAGCCTGAGCGACGCCATGGTCGATCTCGTGCACCAGCAGGTCGACGTGGCGCTGCGCATTGCCGATCTGGCGGATTCGAGCTTGATCGCCCGGCGGCTGGCCTCGAACCGGCGTCTGCTGTGCGCGTCACCGGCCTATCTGGTCCGGCGCGGGGTGCCCGCGACACCAGCCGAGCTGGAACGGCACGACTGCCTGCATTACACGCCGCACAGCCCGGTCGATGCCTGGCATCTCACCGGGCCGGAAGGATCGGTGACCGTTCCTGTCTCGGGCGTGTTGCGTGCCGACAGCGGCGAAACGCTCTACCTCGCCGCCTTGGCCGGGCACGGCATCATCATGACGCCGATGTTCCTGGCCCATGAGGCGCTCGCGCGCGGCGATCTGGTGCCGATCCTGGAAGGCTGGGCGTCGGCGCCCAGCGCCATCTACGCGATCCAGCCGACGCGCCGGCTGATCCCGCCCAAGGCTCGGGTGTTCGTCGATTTCCTGGCCGAGCAATTCGCCGGCACGCCGTCCTGGGAGCGCTGGCGCCAGGTTTGAGGCCGCCCCTCACTCCGCCCGGATCAGGGCGCCGGCATAGACCACGGGACCGGTCGGCTGTCCGGTCGGCGAGCCGCCGGCAGGCTCCAGGCTGACCAGCAGCTGCAGATGGTCGCGTGGCAGATCGGCCGCGGCCACGACATAGGCGCCGGAGGCCGGCAGCACGCCCAGCGAGACCGGCTTCGTCGCCCCGGGAGCCAGTGCCCAAAGCTCCAGATCCTTGCCCGACGGATGATCGGCAGCGGCGAGCGCGGTGATGACCAGAGCGCCGTCGGCCCGGGTTTCGGCGAGCCAGGTCGCGGCCGGGCCCTGCATCGGCGCGATGGCGGCGGCATAGTGGGCGGCAGGAGCGGGCGTCCGCAGCACGACGATGGCGAGCCCGGCAGCCAGCGCCATGGCGGCACCGGTGGCGGCCCGCCAGAAGCCGACGGACTCCAGGCGCCGTTTGCGCAGCGGGACGACGGTCGCCCCGGCGTCGATGCCGGCCTCGATCCGGAGCCAGAGTGCCGAAGGCGGCGGTTCGGGCGGCAGGGCCGCGGCGAGCGGCGTCAGCCGGGCCTCCCAGCGGGCGACGGCCTCGGCCAGCGCCGGATCGCGCTCGATCTCCCGTCGCACCCGCTCGGTCTCGGCGGGCGACAGCAGGCCCAGCACATACTCGGCCGCGCGGCTGTCGAAATCGTCCGGTTCGGCGCTCATGCTTCTAAACACCCGCGAAGGTCCTGCAATCCTCGGCGGATCCACGACTTCACCGTGCCGAGCGGAGTCCTGAGCCGGTCGGCCAGTTCGGCATGAGTGAGGCCGTCGATGAAGGCCATCATGATCAATTGCCGCTTGTCGATCTCCAGCCGCTCCAGACAGCGGTGCAGCGCCGTTCCCTCGCGCTGCTCGGTCAGAAGGGCGAGCGCATCCGGTGCGTCGTCCGCCCGATCGGGTATCTCGTCACCGGTGATTTCGCGGCCGTGGCGGCGAACGAGGTCGAGTGCGCGATAGCGGGCGAGGCTGATCAGCCAGGTCTCGGCGCTGCCCCGTGCCGGATCGAACCGGCCCGCACGCTGCCAGACCTGGAGGAACGCGTCATGGACGGCATCCGCGGCCAGGCTGCGCTGCCGCGTGATGCGCAGGGCCACCGCGTAGAGCTGTGGCGCGCTGCGATCGTAGAGCTGGCGGAACGCCGCGCGGTCGCCATCGGCGCAGCGTCCGAGCAGCGTTTCCAAGGCCGCCGTCCCCGTCGATTGGTTCAATGGATCCTCATGGGCCTCGAGGGCGACCGTCGACCTGCCGCCGATCTTGCCCAATGAGATCGACCGCGAAGCCGCGATGTCCAGGGGGGCATCGCGGAAATCCGCGAGCCGGAATGAAGACGAGCAGCGGGGCATCCCGGCCATGACGCCCCGCCGCCTGCCGTTCCGGCCTCAGGCGCCGGGCATCAGCACCTTGTCGACGACCTGGATCACGCCATTCGACTGGTGCACGTCCGAGATGGTGATGTCGGCCACTCCGCCTTTTTCGTCGCGCACCACCATGTTGTTCGGGCCGTTCGCCATCACGGTCAATTCGCCGCCGGACAGCGTCTTCAGGGTGGCGCTGCCGTGGCCCTTCTGGATCAGCGACTTCAGCTTGGCGCCGGTATAGTCGCCGGCGACGACATGATAGGTCAGGACCTTGGTCAGGGTCGCCTTGTTCTCGGGCTTCAGCAGGGTATCGACCGTCCCGGCCGGCAGGGCGGCGAATGCCTCGTTGGTCGGGGCGAACACGGTGAACGGCCCCTTACCTTTCAGGGCATCGACCAGGCCGGCGGCCTTGACGGCGGCGACCAGGGTCGTGTGGTCGGCGGAATTGACGGCGTTGTCGACGATATCCTTGTTCGGGAACATCTGCTGGCCGCCGACCATGACGGTCGCTTCGGTCGCTGCGCCGGCAGGCAGGGCGACGGCGGCGGTACCGATCAGGGCGAGGGCGGTGAGGGCGGCGAGTTTCATGGTTCCAGCTCCAAAATCACGCGAGGTCATTGCCTCGACCCTGCTGTTACCGGCGGCGCGGCCACCTGGATGCAGCGGAGGCGAGAAATATCGGTGGAGGGCTCGCCCGGAGGCGCGACCGCGCCGTCTCGCGCTCGACCGCGGCGCACCGGGGCCTTAAAGTGTCATCGGGCATCGCCATCGGCGACAGCGGTTTCCGGAGGCGCAAGGGGAATGCAGGGTTGGACCGACCGGACGCTCTCGACGCGGGAGTGGCGCGCGCTGGCGCTTGGCGGGCTCGGTTTTCTGATCGTCGGGATCGGCGTCGGCATCCTGATCGGCCGCTTGACTGCGGTGCCGTTCGACCCGCCGTCGGCATCGGCGCCGATCCTGCCGGAACAGGTAGGGCTGCCCGACGGCAATCCGGCGCTCGGCAGCGTGCCGGAGATGCCAGCGGCGCCGGTCTCCGCCACGCCGGCGCCCGTACCCGTTGTGCCGCCGCCTCCCCCGACCCTGGTCGTGGGCGCGCTTCCGCCGGCCTCGCCGCCGCCGGTTCAGCGGCTGGTGGCGCCGCCGCCCGAACCTGCCGCCGAGCCGCCGACCGCCGTCGGCAATCCAAAGCCGTCACCGGCGGCGCATCTCCCGCTGAAGTCGCAGCCGGCCGTCCGGCCGAAACCAGTCGAGCCGGCGCTACCCGTCGCGGGTCCGCGCTGGATTGTGCAACTGGGCGCGTTCCAGTCGTCCGACCACGCCAATCTGCTGGTGAATACGCTGGCCGCCCACGGCCAGGCGGCCCGTGTCATGGTCGCAAAGAACGCGGCGGGCGAGGACTGGTTCTACGTGCAGACGCCGCCCTATCGCTCGGCGGGCGCCGCCAAGGATGCCGCCCGCGCGCTGGCAGCGCGCGAGCACGTGCCGACATATCTCATCAGGCTACCGGCGGCAGCCGGGTAGAACGCTCTATTCCTGGACGTCCTTGAGTTTGTCGAACGCCTCGAACACTGCTTCCAGGTTCTTGCGATTATCGACCTTGCCGAGGCCGCCTTCTTTGGTCAGCGCCAGTTCGAGAGCCTGGATCAGCAGTGCCGCGACCTCGACGGCTCGCTGCTCGCACGCCTGATGGAACGACATCAGGATCTTGTCACTCAGGCGACGGGTATATTGCGGCAATTCGCTCATCGACGATTCCTCTGAGGCCGCCGCCCAAGCAGGCTGGCCCTGACGACGTCACCGACGATACACTGTCGCTGTCCGCTATTCACTCGGCAAAAAAACGGTTCGACGACGCCCAGGGGAATAGGTCTGATCCCGGCGGAGTCGGTTTCTGGTCGGATGTCGGAGAATGGATCATGCGCGCTCTGGTCGGTTCCGCAATTCTCGTCCTGTTGTGTTCAGCCTGTGTGGCGGCCCCGCCACCCGTTGCCGCGACCGTGACCGATTTCGAGGCCAAGGTCGCGGCCGACGACCCGAATTGCCGGGACTATACCGGCCAGGCGATGATCGACGGCGCACCACAGCCGGTGGTCGGCCGGGCCTGCCGCCAGTCCGACGGGTCCTGGCGGATCGCCGAAGGCACGGCGACCAACCCCAACCAGTTCGTCGCGGTCTATCCGGCCCCATATTATCCGGCCTACTCCCCTGGCTACGGCCTCTATGACCCGTGGCTGTGGGACGCGCCATTCGGCTTCGGCGCCGGCTTCGTGTTCTTCGATCGCCGCTTCCACCACCACGGCTTTCATGGCGGTGGTTTCGCCCATCATGGTGGGGGATGGGGCGGCCATCACCACGGGTGAGTCCGGTCAGCGCGGCGCCGTCTTCCAGCGGTCGGCGGCCGCGTCGTCGCTCGTCTTGGCCGCGACCCATTCGGCGCCGGCCGCGGTCTCCTCGAGCTTCCAGAACGGCGCCTTGGTCTTCAGCCAGTCCATCAGGAACTGGCAGGCTTCGAAGGCGGCCTGGCGATGGGCGGAGGAGACGGCGACCAGCACGATCGGCTCGCCCGGAAGCAATCGGCCATGGCGGTGGATCACCAGCAGGTCCATGACCGGCCAGCGCGTCCGGGCTTCGTCCTCGATCGACGCCAGCTGACGCTCGGTCATGCCGGGATAATGCTCGAGCGTGAGGGCGATCAGCGGTGGCGCGCCCGCCCCGGCGCCACGGACATAGCCGACGAAGCTCGCGACCGCACCGACCGCGATGTCGCCGGTCCCGAACGATCCCAACTCCCGGCCGACGTCGAACGGCGGTTCCTGCAGGCGGATCATGCGGTCAGCCCCCCGTCACGGGCGGGAATAATGCCACCTCGTCGCCGGGCCGAAGCGGATGGTCGGCGCCGACATAATCCTGGTTGACCGCGACCCGCACCACGCGCGGGTCGGCCAGGGCCGCGGCATAGCCGGGACCGAGCGTCGCCAGCCAGGTGACGAGCGCGCCTACGCTCGCGACCTCGGCAGGAGGATCGAGGGTTTCCTCGCCCCGGCCGATACGGGTGCGCAGCCAGGCGAAATAGCGGAGTTTCATGGCGCTCCCTCCCGAAGGGCAAGTGGTGCGGCGTTGGCCAGGATGAAGTCGGCGATCGCGGGCACCGCTTCCAGATCGAAGATCGGCAGCCGGAGCCGGCGCTGCCAGTCCTCGGGCACCGCCTCGTTCAACGCGATCGCCAGCACCGAGGCGTCCTCGGGCCATAGCGGCGCCTTGCCCAGGCTCGGCCGACAGATTTCGAGCTTGGGCATCGGGTGCCGCTTGAAGCCCTCGACCAGCAGCAGGTCGACCGGGCTCATATGGCGCACCAGGTCGAGCAGGCCCGGTTCCGGCGCCTGCCGCAACTCGTGCATCAGCGCCCAGCGCCGGTCGGACGCGACCAGTACCTCCGTGGCGCCGGCCTGGCGGTGCTGCCAGGAATCCTTGCCCGGCTGATCGACGTCGAAATCATGGTGCGCGTGCTTGACGGTCGAGACCGTCACGCCGCGGCCGGTCAGTTCCGGCAGCAGGCGGGCCATCAGGGTCGTCTTGCCGCTGCCGCTCCAGCCGGCCAGAGCGAAGGCGCGCATCCGGGCGCTCAGCCCAGCCCGCCGACCGATTTTCCGGGAACGTGCGGGGCGGGCGCGGTTTCCGGCTCGCCCATGTGCTTCATGCCATGGCGCAGATAATCGTAGCCTGTGACCAGGGTCAGCAGCGCCGCCAGCCACAGCAGGGTCTCGCCGATGAAGCCCATGGGCAGGAAGGCGGGGCCGGCATCGCCGATCAGCAGCACGCCGATCGCCACCATCTGGATACCGGTCTTCCATTTGGCGAGCCGGCTGACCGGCACGCTGACCCGCAGGCCCGCCAGGTATTCGCGCAGGCCCGATACCAGGATCTCGCGCGCCAGGATGATCAGCGCCGGCATCAGGGCGGGCGTGCTCAGCCGATCGAAGGCGACCAGCATCATCAGGGTGATCGCGACCAGCAGCTTGTCGGCGATCGGGTCCAGGAAGCGGCCGAAGGCCGACATCTGCTTCCAGCGCCGGGCGAAATGGCCGTCGAGATAGTCGGTGACGCAGGCCAGCGCGAACAGCACCCACGCGGTCCAGTTGCCCCAGGGATAGGGCAGGTAGCAGGCGGCGACCAGAAGCGGGATCACCGCGATCCGCGAGAGGGTCAGAAGATTGGGCAGCGTAAAAACCATCGAAACCGTCCGGGGCCTGCTTCAGGCAAACTCAGCATATCCGCGACATGTATATAGGTGTACGGCGCCGACCGCGCGCATCCTAGTCGTCCGCGTGGAAATGGTCGTAGATTTTTTTCGCAACCGTCTTCGATATGCCGTCGACCGCTTCGAGATCGAGCTGGCCGGCGCGCGCCACCGCTTTGGCCGAGCCGAAGTGATGCAGCAGCGCCTTCTTGCGCCCTGGACCGATGCCGGCGACCTCGTCGAGCGGGGAAACGGTGATCGCCTTGGTCCGGCGCGCCCGGTGGGTGCCAATGGCGAAACGGTGTGCCTCGTCGCGCAGGCGCTGCAGGAAATACAGCACCGGATCCTTTGGCTCGAGCGAGAAGGGCGCCTGGCCCGGCACGAAGAACCGCTCGCGCCCGGCATTGCGGTCGGGACCCTTGGCGATCGCGACCAGTTGGACGTCGTCGATGCCCAGTTCCACGAACACTTCCTCGACCACGCTCAACTGGCCCGGGCCACCGTCGATCAGCACCAGGTCCGGCCATTGGCCGCCCGTGCGCTCGGGGTCTTCCTTCTGCGCGCGCCGGAAGCGGCGGGTCAGGACTTCGCGCATCATGGCGTAGTCGTCGCCCGGCTTGAATTCGGTCCCGGCCGGCGCGCCTTCGCCACGGATGTTGAATTTGCGATAGGCCGACTTCATGAAGCCTTCGGGCCCGGCGACGATCATCGCGCCGATCGCGTTCGTGCCCTGGATGTGGCTGTTGTCATAGACCTCGATTCGGCACGGCGGCGCGTCGAGGCTCAGCGCCGCGGCGACGCCGACCAACAGCTTCTGCTGGGTCGAGCTTTCGGCGAGCCGTCGTCCGAGCGCCTCGCGCGCATTCGCCATGGCATGCTCGACCAGCTTCTTCTTGTCGCCGCGCTGGGGCATCAGCAGGGTCACCTTGCGGCCGGCATGAGTCGAGAGCGCCTCGCCCAGCAACTCCGCTTCGGCTGGATCGTGGCTTAACAGCAGGAGCGGCGGCGGTGGCTTGTTGTCGTAGAACTGGCCGATGAAGGCGGCCAGCACCTCGTCGATCGCCAGCGCCCGGTCGTGACTCGGGAAATAGGCCCGGTTGCCCCAGTTCTGCCCGGCGCGGAAGAAGAACACCTGGATCGAGGTATGGCCGCCCTCCTGGTGGGCGGCGATCACGTCGGCGTCGACCAGGCCCTCGACGTTGATGTCCTGGTGCGCCTGGATGTGGGCCAGGGCGCGGATACGGTTGCGGATCACCGCCGCCGTCTCGTAATCGAGCTGGTCGGCCGCCTCGGTCATGGCGGTGACCAGGCGGGCATTGATCTCTCGGCTGTGGCCGGTCAGCACGGCCCGTGCCTGGTCGACCAACGCCAGATAGTCCGCATTGCCGATCCGATCGACGCAGGGCGCCGAGCATCGCTTGATCTGGTACTGCAGGCACGGCCGCGTCCGGCTCTGGAAGATCGAGTCGGAGCAGGAGCGCAGCAGGAAGGCGCGATGGAGCGCGGTGATCGTCCGGTTGACCGCGCCGGCCGACGCGAAGGGCCCGAAATACTCGCCGCCCTCGTTGCGGGCGCCCCGGTGCTTGGTCAATTGCGGCACGGCATGGGTCGAGCGCAGGTGAATGTAGGGGAATGACTTGTCGTCCCGAAGCAGCACGTTGTAGCGCGGCATCAGGGTCTTGATCAGGTTGATCTCGAGAAGCAGCGCCTCTACTTCGGTATGGGTTGTAACGACCTCCATCCGTGCCGTCTCCGCAACCATTCGGCGAATCCGGTTCGACAGGCCGACCAGCTGCGTATAGTTCGTGACCCGGTTTCGAAGGTTGCGCGCCTTGCCGACATAGAGCACGTCGCCCACCGCATTCACCATGCGGTACACCCCTGGACTGCCGGGCAGGGTGCGGACCGTCTCGCGGATGACGGCGACGCCGGACGCGATCGCGCCGTCGGGCGGCAGTTCGGCTTCGAGCTCGAACTTCTGGCTTTCGGTCGCGACTTTTTCAGGCGGTGGTTCCGGCCTTTCGGCCATCGTCGGCTCCCGTTCCCCAGGCTTGCTGGAGTTCTTCAGTATTTCGTCACGTCGCTGACATGTATCCACGGAATCTGTGGATAAGTTTGTGGGCAAGGTCCGGAAATAGACGCAGACACCGCACCAAGCCTAGGGATTCAAGTCGCTGATTAAAAAATAGGCAAAAGCTTCAACATATTGATTTTCTTGTATATTTTTCTTGTCAACGGAAATGACCGGTTCGGAATAACGCCGTTGCCGACGAGATCGGCTCTTGTACGCTCCGGCGAAATCGGCTGTGAACAACTGGCCCTCTTGAAAAAGGCCCTGCGACATCCTGTCGAGCCAGGAGTCAAGCGGCAATCGCTTCAGGAATTGTGACGGACGATGGCGATGCCGACGCTCGCGACATCCTGATAGACATCCAGTTTCTCGATCTGCACCCGGGCCGTCCGGATGCGCGGATCGGCCAGGCACAGGCCGGCGACGCGTTCGGCCAGGGTCTCGATCAGGCGTACATGGCCCGTGTCGACGATGCGCCGGACGGCCGAAATGATCTCGTCATAGCAGACGACGTTGCGCAGATCGTCCGCGATCGGCTGGGTCGCTTCTAGCACGTCGAGGTCGAGATTCAACCGCACGCGCTGCTTGTGTTCGTGCTCGTGGGCATGGACGCCGATCGAACAGGTCATCACCAGGTCCCGCACGAAGACGCGGCGCAGTTCGACTGGCGGCGGCGAGGCTTTCTCGGCGGGGGCGGCAGGCAGGATGGTATGCGTGGGCTTGCGGATCGTCTCGGACATCGGATTTCTCTAATCGACGACGGAGAGGGTTTGCTTGGGCTGGGCCCAGCCCAGATGCTGGCCACCGTCGAGGGCCAACATTTGCCCGGTCATGGCCCGGGCCTGCAACAAGAACCACACGGCTGCGACGATCTCTTCCGGCGAGGTGCCGTGGCCGAGCGGCATGTCGGCGCATTGCTGGGCGAATTGCGCCGCGGTCTGGTGGGTCGAGGCCAGGGTCGGTCCCGGCCCGATGCCGTTGACCCGGATGCGCGGCGCCAGCGCCAGCGCCAGGGTCTGGGTCAGGGTCCAGAGCGCCGCCTTGCTGACTGTATAGGTCACGAAATGCGGCGTCAGGTTCCAGACCCGCTGGTCGAGCAGGTTGACCACTGCACCCTCCGCCGTCTCGGGCAGGTGGCGGGCGAATTGCTGGATCAGCACGAAGGGCGCGCGGAGGTTCGCTTCCATGTGCCGGTCCCACCCGGCGCGCGTGGCGCTTTCGGCCGAGTCGTATTCGAAGCTCGACGCGTTGTTGACCAGCACGCCGATCGGACCCAGCGCCGCCGTAGCGTCGGGGATCAGCCGCTCGACCGCCGCCTCGTCGCCGAGGTCGGCCTGGAGCGCCACGGCTTTGCCGCCCGTTGCCGCGATCTCGCCGACGACGTCGCGGGCCGCCTCGGCCGAACCCTTGTAATGGACCGCGACGGCAAAGCCGCGGGCGGCCAGGTCGAGCGCTATCGCCCGGCCGATGCGCTTGCCGGCGCCGGTAACGAGGGCGGCGCGGGGGAGGTGCGGGGACAGGGACATCGGGTGCTTCAAGGTCCTTGGCGTCGGCGGCCGCGCGCCTTGTTCCGGGCGGCGTCGCGGGGATGGCTGCCGGACTTGCCGCCGGTCGAGCGGCCCGCCTGGGTCGGGGCGGCATAGCGGGCACCGGTCTCGGCCAGGCCGGGTACGGCGGAGGCCGGCATGCCCAGGTCCATCTGTTCCAGCCGCTTGATCTCGTCGCGCAACCGCGCCGCCTCTTCGAATTCCAGATCGGCCGCGGCGCCGCGCATGCGCTTTTCCAGGTCGGCCAGCACGGCCTTCAGGTTCGAGCCGGCATAATGGTTGGCCGGGGCGTCGCCCAGGCCGACGGTCAGGCTGTCCTGCGCATAGACCGAATTCAGGATGTCGCCGATCCGCGTCTTGATGCTCTCGGGCGTGATGCCGTTGGCGGCGTTGTACGCCTGCTGCTTCTCGCGCCGCCGCGAGCATTCGTCCAGCGCCTGCTGCATGCTGTTGGTGATGCGGTCGGCATAGAGGATCGCGCGGCCCTCGACGTTGCGCGCCGCACGGCCGATGGTCTGGATCAGCGAGGTGCGTGAACGCAGGTAGCCTTCCTTGTCCGCGTCCAGGATCGCGACCAGCGCGCATTCCGGAATGTCCAGCCCCTCGCGCAGCAGGTTGATGCCGATCAGCACGTCGAACGCACCCAGGCGCAGGTCGCGGATGATCTCGATCCGCTCCAGGGTCTCGACGTCGGAATGGATGTAGCGCACGCGGATGCCGGCTTCGTGCATGTACTCGGTCAGCGCTTCGGCCATCTTCTTGGTCAAGGTCGTGACCAGCACGCGCTGGCCCTTGGCCGCGCACTGCTTGCACTCGTCCAGCAGGTCGTCGACCTGGGTCTCGGTCGGGCGGATGATGCAGACCGGATCGATCAGCCCGGTCGGGCGCACGACCTGTTCGGTGAACACGCCGCCGGTGCGCTCCAGCTCCCACGGGCCCGGCGTCGCCGACACGAAGATCGACTGGCCGCGCATGGCGTCCCATTCCTCGAACTTCAGCGGGCGGTTGTCCATGCAGGACGGCAGGCGGAATCCATACTCCGACAAGGTGGATTTGCGCATGAAGTCGCCCCGATACATGCCGCCGATCTGGGGCACGGTGACGTGGCTCTCGTCGATGATGATCAGCGCGTCGTCCGGCAGATATTCGAACAGGGTCGGCGGCGGTTCGCCGGCCTTGCGGCCCGACAGATAGCGCGAATAATTTTCGATGCCGGCGCAGGACCCGGTCGCGGCCATCATCTCGATGTCGAAGGTGACGCGCTGCTCCAGCCGCTGCGCTTCCAGCAGCTTGTTCTGCGCATACATCTCGGCCAGCCGGTCCTTCAGCTCGACCTTGATCAACTCGATCGCCTGGTTCAGCGTCGGCCGCGGCGTCACGTAATGGCTGTTCGCATAGATGCGGACTTCCTTCAGCGCCTGGATCTTCTCGCCGGTCAGCGGGTCGATCTCATGGATCGACTCGAGTTCGTTGCCGAACAGCGACACGCGCCAGGCACGGTCCTCGTAATGGGCCGGGAAGATCTCGATCGTGTCGCCGCGCACGCGGAACGCGCCGCGCTGGAAACCCATGTCGTTGCGCTTGAACTGCAGTTCGACCAGCTGCGACAGCAGCAGGGTGCGATCGACCTGCATGCCGGTCTTCAGGTCGACGACCATGCGCGAGTAGGTCTCGACCGAGCCGATGCCGTAGATGCAGGACACGCTGGCGACGATGATCACGTCGCGCCGCTCGAGCAGGGAACGGGTGGCGCTGTGGCGCATCCGGTCGATCTGCTCGTTGATCGAGCTTTCCTTCTCGATATAGGTGTCGCTGCGCGGGACGTAGGCTTCCGGCTGGTAATAATCGTAGTAGGAGACGAAATACTCGACCGCGTTGTCGGGAAAGAAGCTCTTCATCTCGCCGTAGAGCTGGGCCGCGAGTGTCTTGTTCGGCGCCAGGATCAGGGCGGGGCGCTGCAGCTTCTGGATCGCGTGGGCGACGGTGAAGGTCTTGCCGGAGCCGGTGACCCCCAGCAGCACCTGCTCGCGTTCGCCCTTGACCAGGCCGCCGGTCAGTTCGGCGATGGCGTTGGGCTGGTCGCCGGCCGGCACGAAATCCGAGACGAGACGGAAATCGGCGGGAATATCGGCGAGCGGCTTTTGGACGGTCGGCACAGGCGGCATGGCGCAGAACATAATGCGACCGCCGCCCGGACGCCAGGGGCGAAGGTTCGGGGCAGGCTTGCTTAAGGCTGCCTCATGCCGCCTGCTGCCGGATTTTCAGCTATTCGGAGAGGCGCCTGAGAACTTCACGGGGTTCCACCACGATCTCGCGTGCCAGCCTGCACTGCCGCAGATCATCGGCAGTGCAGACCGTCACGGCAAAACCAGCGGACGTTTCGGTCAAAATGAGCGAATCGCCCGCTTTGACAGGGAGACGAGCGAGCGCTTCCCGCGGAAGAACAACGCCGAGCGCATCGCCGATGGCCACTACCTCAAGCTTGACTACTGCCGCGTCGCTACGACGACCGCCGTGCCGGCGATGATGGCGCCGCTGCTGCGGTTGACCAGCCGCATGGCGCGGGCCGAGCGGAACAGGCCGCGGGCGCGGCCGGCGAGCGTGACGTAGACGGCGAACACGACGGCCAGGACCAGGGTCACCACCGCGCACAGCTCGGCGAAACCCACCAGGCCCAGCTGGGCGACGTCGATCAGGTTGGGCACCAGGGCCAGGTAGAACAGCATGGTCTTCGGGTTCGACAGGCCCATGGCGAGGCCGCCGAACACGCCGCGCCATCCCCCCTTCGACGCCGGGATCTCTCTGGAATCCAGCGCCGTGGCGGGCGCGGTCCACATCCTGATCGCCATGTAGGCCAGGTAGGCCGCACCCAGGTATTTCAGCACGACCATCACCTGATGCGCCTCGGTCGCCAGCGCCACGGCGCCGAATACCGAGCAGGCGAGCCAGACGAGGTCGCCAAATACCAAGCCGACGAGCAGCGGCAGGATATTCGCCGGCCCGCGCGCCAACACGCGGGCGACGAGCGCGATGATGGTCGGGCCGGGCATGGCCCCGGCGATCGAGATGGCGAGGGTGAAGCTGAGCAGCGGCCAGAGGGACATCGGAACGGCTCCAGGAGGCGGAGAGGCGCGGAGCATCCCATTGCGCCCATCGGCATGCCAGCGATGTTTATGCTGCAGCGCACTTGACCGAACGCATGGCGGGGCCTATCTCCCATCTGCGTTCGCTTCTTAGAAGCGTTCTAAATTAGTTTCCCTGCGCTGAGGATGCCCCAGATGTTGACCGTTGGCGATCGCTTTCCCGATTTCGCTCTCACCGCCGTCGGCAATGCCGACCCCAAGACCGCGTTCAAGGACGTGACCAACGCCAGCTATGCCGGCAAGTGGCTGGTGGTGTTCTTCTGGCCGAAGGACTTCACCTTCGTCTGCCCGACCGAGATCATCGGTTTCGGCGACATCAACGGCGAGTTCGCCGACCGCGACGCCCAGCTGCTCGGCGCCTCGACCGACAGCGATTTCGTGCATCTCGCCTGGCGCGAGAGCCGTGAGGACCTGGGCAAGAGCCCGTTTCCCTGGCTGTCGGACATCAAGCGCGAGTTGGCGACCTCGCTGGGCGTGCTCGACAAGAACGCTGGCGTGGCGCTGCGCGCGACCTTCATCGTCGATCCGGACGGCATTATCCGCTGGGCCTCGGTGAACGACCTGTCGGTCGGCCGCAACCCGCAGGAAGTGCTGCGCGTGCTCGACGCCCTGCAGACCGACGAGCTGTGCCCGTGCAATCGCTCGGTCGGCGGCGAGACGCTCCAGGCGGCCTGATCCGGCCGGATGCTCCCGGTCCTGATGGCAGGGCCGGGAGTATTTCCCCGTATTTCAGCCGGGGCTGCTCTTTGCCGATGATGTAACCCTCTTCCGCGGTCATGGTGGCTCGAAAACGCGTCCGTGTCTTCAAGCGCAATTCCGTCGGAGACGCGTGGATCCCCGGGTCAAGCCCGGGGATGACGGCGAGGGGGCATCTGAGCAACGACACCCGCTCCCCGGCACTTCCAAGGAATTTCCCCATGTCGATCGACTCGTTGAAGGCAGCCCTGCCGGACTACGCCAAGGACCTGAAGCTCAACATCGGTTCCGTGCTGACGGCACCCGGCCTGACCGAGCAGCAGGTCTGGGGCACCGCCGTGGCTTCCGCGATCGCGTCGCGCAACGAAACCGTGCGTGATGCGATCCTGGCCGAAGCCACGACCAGGCTCACGCCCGCAGCACTCAACGCCGCCAAGGCCGCGGCCGCGATCATGGGCATGAACAACATCTACTATCGTTTCGTGCACCTGGCTTCGGCCCCCGACTACAAGACCATGCCGGCCAAGCTGCGCATGAATGTCATCGCCAACCCGGGGGTGGATGCGGTCGATTTCGAGCTCTGGTCGCTCGCGGTCTCGGCCATCAACGGCTGCGGCATGTGCATCGACGCCCATGAGCACGAGATCGTCAAGAAGGGCGCCAACCGCGAGGCGATCCAGAACGTCGTGCGCATCGCCAGTGTGATCCACGCGATCGCGGTGACGCTCGAGGGCGAGAAACTGGCGGCTTAGTTTCAGCCGCAATCGAGACCTGCGCATCGGCGACCATTCCCATGATCGATGCGCAGGGCAGGTTTTGTTGCCTGGGCTCGGCCATCGGCATAGGGTTCGGTGCCTCGCGCCCGGATGCCGGGGGACGAAGATCGTCCTTCGGTCGAATCGGGGTGCCGGCATGAATTCCCATGAAGCCGGACCCCGCCCGATGTCGTTCCTCGCCAAGCGCCTCGCCCGTATCAAGCCCTCGCCGACCATCGCCATCAATACGCTGGCGCAGGAGCTCAAGGCCGCCGGCCGCAACGTAATCGGCCTGGCCGCCGGCGAGCCGGACTTCGATACGCCTGCCCATATCGCCGCCGCCGGCATCAAGGCGATCGAGAGCGGCGACACGCGCTATACCGCGGTCGACGGCACGCCGGCGCTGAAGAAGGCGATCTGCGCCAAGTTCAAGCGCGAGAACGGGCTCGAGTACCAGCCGAACCAGATCACCGTCGGCACCGGCGGCAAGCAGATCCTGTACAACGCCTTCGTCGCTACGCTCGACCCGGGCGACGAGGTCATCATCCCGGCGCCGTTCTGGGTGTCCTATCCCGACATGGTGGCGCTCGCCGAGGGCGAGCCGGTCGCCGTGCCGTGCGGCCAGAATTCGAACTTCAAGCTGACGCCCGAGGCGCTGGCCGCTGCGATCACACCCCGGACCAAGTGGCTGCTGCTGAACTCGCCGTCGAACCCGACCGGTGCCGCCTACAGCGCCGCCGAGCTGCGCGCGCTGGCCGATGTGCTGCTCGATCATCCCCATGTCTGGGTGCTGACCGACGACATGTACGAGCACCTGCTGTACGACGACAACGAGTTCGCGACCATCGCCCAAGTCGAGCCGCGCCTGATCAACCGCACGCTGACCATGAACGGCGTGAGCAAGGCCTATTGCATGACCGGCTGGCGCATTGGCTACGCCGCCGGCCCGGTCGAGCTGATCAAGGCCATGGCGATGGTGCAGTCGCAGTCGACCTCGAACCCGAGTTCGATCAGCCAGGCCGCCTCGGTCGAGGCGTTGAACGGCCCGCAGGATTTCATCGCCAAGCACAACGAGAGCTTCGTCGCGCGGCGCGACATGGTCGTGGCCATGCTGAACGAGGCCAAGGGCATCCATTGCACCAAGCCCGACGGCGCGTTCTACGTCTATCCGTCCTGCGCCGGCACGATCGGCAAGCAGACGCCGGCCGGCAAGGTGATCGAGACCGATACGGATTTCGCGACCTACCTGCTCGATGCCGAGGGCGTCGCGGTGGTGCAGGGCACGGCGTTCGGCCTGGCACCGTATTTCCGCATCTCCTATGCGACCTCGACGGAAGTCCTGAAGGACGCTTGCACGCGCATTCAGCGCTTCTGCGCTTCGCTGGTCTGACCCTGCCGTTGCGGCCTCCCGCCGCGCACACCGATTGGTGATTTGCCCGGCGGGGGATACCGTCCTATCTCCCTCGGCAGGGTAGGTTGGACGAAGGTGTCGGCATGTTGATCAAGCGCAACCGCGGCTGGGAAATTCCCGAACGGGAGGCGACGCCCGAGGCGTTGTTCCTGGACCGGCGCAGCGTGCTCAAGGGCGCCGTCGCCGGCGGCTTCATGGCGGCGAGCGGGCTCGGCACCGCGGGCCGCGCGCTCGCGGCGGGCGAGCCCGATCCGTCGATGGCGCTCTATCCGGCCAAACCGAACCCGGCTTATACGCTCGATCGGCCCGTGACCGCCGAGAAGCTGGCGACCGGCTACAACAACTTTTACGAATTCGGCACCGACAAGGACATCGTTGCCTCGTCTCAGGCGCTGAAAGTCCGGCCTTGGACGGTGAAGCTCGACGGCATGGTCGAGAAGGAACAGACGCTCGCCATCGACGACCTGTTCAAACAGGTGCAGTTCGAGGAACGGCTCTATCGCCATCGCTGCGTCGAGGCCTGGTCGATGGCCGTGCCCTGGACCGGCTTTCCGCTGAAGGCCCTGGTCGAGATCGCGAAGCCGACGTCGGGCGCCAAATACCTGCGCATGGAGACATTCGAGGATTCCTCGGTGGCGCCGGGCCAGAAGCAGTTCTGGTATCCCTGGCCCTATGTCGAAGGCCTGACCATGGCCGAGGCGACGAACGACCTGTCCTTCATCGTCACCGGCGTCTATGGCAAGCCGTTGCCGACCCAGAATGGCGCACCGCTTCGATTGGCGACCCCGTGGAAATACGGCTTCAAGTCCGTCAAGTCGATCGTCCGCTTCAGCTTCGTGGCCGAGCGGCCGAAGACCATGTGGCAGACCCTGGCCGCCGACGAGTATGGCTTCTGGGCGAACGTCAACCCCGACGTGCCCCACCCGCGCTGGAGCCAGGCGACCGAACGGTTCCTCGGCCAGAGCGGCCGCCGCCCGACCCTCATGTTCAACGGCTATGCCGAGCAGGTCGCCGACCTGTACAAGGGGCTCGAGGGCGAGAAGCTGTATATGTAGGGCGCGACACCGCGGTCCGTTGCCAGTTCGCGGTGGAGTAGACTAGAAATCGGCGTCTGCCGCCGCGCGAGTCCGTCCCGCATGCAAGTTCTTTTGACCGGCGCCAACGGATTCATCGGCCGCTATATCATGGCCGCACTCATGTCTGCGGGTCATCACGTCGTACCGGCGGTGCGCCGCCCCGCGGAGATCGATCGGCTATTGCCGGCGCCGGCCGCGATCCGCGTCGACATGAACCGGGATGTCCGGCCGGAAGACTGGCAGCCGCGGCTCGCCGGCATCGATGCCGTGGTCAATTGCGCCGGTGTGCTGCAAGGACGGCCGGGCCAATCAATCGGGGCGATCCATGAGGAGGCGCCAAAGGCGCTGTTCGAGGCCTGCCGACGCGCGGAGGTGCGCCGAGTCATCCAGATCTCGGCCATCTCTGCCGAGCCGGCCGCCGACACGGCCTATGCCGCGACCAAGTACGCGGCGGATCGGCATCTGGCCGGACTGGACCTGGACTGGGTCATCCTGCGGCCGTCGCTGGTCTATGCGCCGGGCGCGTTCGGCGGCACGGCGCTGTTCCGGGCGCTGGCGGCCCTGCCGGGGTTCGTGCCACTGATCGGTGCGGGCGACCAGCCGTTCCAGCCGATCCATATCGACGACCTGACAGCGACCATCCTTCTCCTGTTGCAGGATCGATCGATCAACCGGGTCGTGATCGATCCGGTCGGGCCGGAGCGGGTGAGCTTGCGCGAGGTTCTGGTCGATCTTCGTGCCTGGCTCGGCTTGCCGCCGGCCCGGATCATCCCGATGCCGCGCGGCTTGGTGGCCTTCGCAGCCCGGCTCGGCGATCTGGCCGGCGGGCCGATCAGCACGACGGCGCTGAAGCAGCTGGATTTCGGCAATGCGGGCTCGCCAGACGCCTTCGTCGCCGCGACCGGCATTCGGCCCCGGGGTTGGCGCGCGGCACTGCTCGCCAGTCCGGCGCAGTGGCAGGACCGCTGGCACGCCCGGCTCTATTTCGTGCGGCCGTTGCTGCGCGGATCGCTGATTCTGACCTGGCTCGGTTCCGGCATCGTCGGACTGATGCAGCCGGTGGCGCAGCTCGAGCCCCTGCTGCAGCGGCTCGGGTTCGCCGGACCGGTTGGTGCCGGCATGGCCATCGGCTTTTCGCTGGTCGACCTGGCGATTGCCCTGGCGCTGACGCTGCGCTGGCGACCCGCCATCACCATGGTTGCCCAGCTGCTGGTTGTGCTCGGCTATACCGTCGGCCTCGGCCTGCTGGCACCGGGGCTTTGGACCGACCCGTTCGGCCCGCTGCTCAAGAACCTGCCGATCGTCGCGGCCATCCTGGCCCTGGGCGCATTGGAGACCGATCGGTGAGCGGCCTCTACGATCTGGTCAAGACCGTTCATATCCTCAGCGCCACGGTGTTGTTCGGCACCGGGCTCGGCACGGCGTTCCACATGTGGTCGGCCCATCGCGCCGGCGATCCGCGCACGATCGCGGCCGTCGCGCGCAGCACGGTTCGGGCGGATTTCTGGTTCACGACACCAGCCGTCGTGCTGCAGCCGGCGTCCGGGATCGCCTTGATCCACCTGTCCGGCATTGCGCCCGCAACCTCCTGGTTGGCGGCCGCCTACGGGCTCTACCTGCTGATCGGTCTGTGCTGGTTGCCGGTCGTGTGGCTGCAGGTTCGCGCCCGGAATCTGGCGATGAGCGCCGCGGCGAACGGCGCGCCACTGCCAGCCGAATACCATCGGGTCATGGGCCTGTGGTTCGGCCTCGGCTGGCCGGCGTTTCTAGGAACCATGGCGATCTTCTGGCTGATGGTGGCGAAACCCGATCTCTGGTGATCAGTAGAACCGCCGGACCAGCGCCAGGTTGAAGATGGCCGACGCGATGCCGCAGGTGCAGATGACGCCGGCGAGCGGGACGGCGGTGCCGTTGGCGAGGGAGCCCACCGCGGAGCCGGCGATGGCGCCGAACGTGAATTGCAGGGCGCCGCTCAGGGCCGAGGCCGATCCTGCAATCTCCGGTATGATCGACATGCCGCCGGCCATGGCGTTGGCGGCGATCATGCCGGTCAGGCCCATGAACAGGAACAGCAGGCTAGCGATGGCGACCAGGCCGCCGACCCCGGTCACGGCGAAGCCCAGCAGCGCCAGGCCGACGGCGGCGGCGAGCAGGCAGCCCATGCGCAGCACCCGGTCCGTGCCGAACTTCAGCACGACCCGACTGTTGATCGTGTTGACGATGATCATGCCGACGATGTTGACGCCGAACAAGTAGCCGTAGTTCTCCGGCCGTACGCCGAACAGCTCGATATAGACGAACGGCGTGCCCGAGACATAGGCGAACATGCCGCCGTAGATGAAGGACGAGCACAGCGCATAGCCCAGGTAGCGGCGGTCGGTCAGCAACCGGCCATAGCTGCGGATCATGCCGCTGAGCCGCGAGGCCTGTCGCCGGTCCGCCGGCAGGGTTTCGGGCAGGCTGATCAGGCCCGCGAAAGCGACCACGACGAAGCAGGCCTGAACCCAGAAGATCGTGCGCCAGGTGCCGACCAGCAGGATGTGGCCGCCGAGGATCGGCGCCACCATCGGCGCCACGCCCATGACCAGCATCATGAGCGACAGCACGCTCGCGGCCCGGTCGCGCCCGAACACGTCGCGTACCATGGCGCGCGCCAGCACCGGTCCGGCACAGGCGCCCAATGCCTGCACGAAACGCCAGATGGCGAGGTGCCCGATGTCGTTGGTCAGGCTGCAGCCGATGCAGCCGATGCCGTAGAGCAGGATGCCGGCGGCGACCGGCCGGCGCCGGCCCAGCCGGTCGGCGAGTGCGCCCCAGACGATCTGGCCGACGCCGAAACCCAGAAAGAAGGCCGACAGCGACCATTGCACCTTGTCCTGGCCGACGTCGAACGCGAGCCCGATCGCCGGCAGGGCCGGTAGATACATGTCGATCGCCATGGGGCCGAAGCACATCAGCACGCCCAACGCCGCGATGAACAACGGGCCGGGATTCGCAACGCGCGATCGGGCCTCGAGACCTGCCGACATGGGAACCGATCCAGGTGAGGTAAGATTGCTAAGCAATTCAAAGTCGGAAAACTCGGGCCGCCGCGCAAGCGGGCTTGTCGGCATGGCTGCCCTGAATTCGTCGGACTATTGGTGGTCTTCTTCCGGCGATCCGAGGCTTGCCGCCGAAGGCAATCCCGGGCACATCTCAGGCTGCGGCAGCGTCCGCATTCATCTGGAGATTTTGAGAATGGCGAAGCTCACGCGCATCGGTGTCGGCCCCCGGCTCTGCGAGGCGGTCATCCATGGCGACATCATCTATCTGTCGGGCCAGGTCGCCGGCAAGGCCGCGGGACAGTCGGTCGCGGCACAGACGGCCGACATCCTGGAGCAGATCGACGGCATCCTCGCCGGCGCCGGCACGGACAAGACCAAGATCATCGAGGCGACGATCTGGATCGCCGATATCGCGACCTTCGCCGAAATGAACTCGGTCTGGGACAAGTGGGTACCACAGGGCAACACGCCGGCGCGCGCCTGCGTCGAGGCCAAGCTGGCGCGGCCAGACCTGACCGTCGAGATCCGCGTCCACGCGGCGATCTGACCGATGGCATTCTCCGTCGCGCCCCCGACGAGGTCGCGACGGAGGCTACGCCTAATCGTCGGACGCCTGCATCTGCAGCGCTTCGAGAAACTGGACGACCCGCGGGATCTCGCCGACCGGCAGTTGCACCGTGCATTCGTCACCGGATTTGAACTGCAGGCAAAACTCGATCTCGCGGCCATCCTCGATGACGATGCCGCGATTGATATGCTTGAACCGGCCTAGGATCTTCTTCGACATCGCACACCTGCCGCAGGATTGGGGGCTGAGGATTGCCCTATCCGCGCCGCTTTGACCACCTTCCTATTGGCGCTCAGGCGGATCCGTCGCGCGGGTCCCTCATCCAGGCCGACACCAGCGACAGCAAGGTGGGGGCGTCGAGCGGCTTCGACAGATAATCATTCATGCCGGCCGCGATATAATGTTCCCGGTCGCCCGCCATCGCGTTGGCGGTCAGTGCGATGATCGGCATGCGGCCCCTGCCTTCGGCGAGGCTCCGGATGGCCCGGGTCGCCTGCAGGCCGTCCATGTTCGGCATCTGGGCGTCCATCAGCACCAGATCGTACCGATGCTGTCGCACCGCGGCCAGCGCCTGGGCGCCATCCTCGGCGAGGTCGACGACATAGCCGGCCTCTTCGAGCAGGGTCACGACCAGAAGCTGGTTCACCGCATTGTCCTCGGCGACCAGGATCTTGCCCGACTTCCGTGGGCTGGTCGTTCGCGGCGTCGTGCCGTTCGCATGGTCCGCGCGGCTTGCGCGCGTGGGCAGCGTCGCGTCGCTGGTCGGCAGGGTCAGGTCGACGGTGAAGCAGCTGCCCTGGCCCGGCGTGCTGTGCACCTCGATCCGGCCATTCATCCGGTCGATCAGCTGCTTGGAGATGGCGAGGCCGAGACCGGTACCGCCGAACCGACGGGCGACCGAGCTGTCGGCCTGTTCGAACTTCCGGAACAGCTTGGCCTGGGCCGCCGCGTCCATGCCGATGCCGGAATCCTCAACCTCGATCCGGACCTGCGTGGCAGCGCCGTCATCGATGGCCGTGCCGCTGACCTTGATCGCGACGAACCCGTGATCGGTGAATTTCACCGCGTTGGACAGAAGGTTGAGGATGATCTGGCGCAGCCGGGTCGGATCGCCCAGGTGAGGCTGGCGCGTGCGATCGGCGACCTCGGCGGTCAGGATGACGCCTTTGTCGATGGCCTTCGCCATCATCAGCTCGGCGCAATCCTCGACGATGGTCGCGAAGCCGAAGGGCACGGTCTCGAGGTTGAGCTTGCCGGCCTCGAGTTTCGACAGGTCGAGAATGTCGTTGATGACCGACAGCAGGGCGTCGGCCGAAATCCGGACCGCATCGGCAAAGCGCCGCTGCTCGGCGTCCAGGCCGGTGCCGAGCAGCAGGCCGGTCATGCCGATGATGCCGTTCATCGGCGTGCGGATTTCATGGCTCATGTTGGCGAGGAAGTCGGACTTGAGCTGGCTCGCCTTCTCGGCCTCCTCGCGAGCCCGCTCCAGCCGTTCCTCGATCGCCTTCTGCTGCGAGATGTCGCGCATGACCGAGATGATCTCGATGAGCTCGCCGGTGGCCGCGGCGCGGACCAGCGACGTGCTGGATTCGAGCCAGATGACGGCGCCGTCGCGCCGGACAGCCCGATAGACCACGACGTTGTTGCTGTCGCCGGCGACGATCGCGGCCAGCCGCTTTTCCACGTGTTCGCGGTCGAGCGGATGCGCGAAGGTGCCGCGCCGGCCGCCGACCAGCTCTTCCGGCTGATAGCCCAGTACGGTGCGGCAGGACGGCGAGACGTAGCGCCGCTGGCCATCGGGCGCGCTGCGGATGATCACGTCGCTGACGCTGTCGGCCAGCGAGCGGAATTGCGCCTCGCTCTCGCGTACCGCCTGTTCGATTGCGTGGCGCCGGCTGATGTCGCGGATCAGGCCCAGCACCCGGACCTCGTCCGTCAGCGGATCCCTGACCAGGCGCATGTTGGTCTCGACCCAGATATAGTCGCCATCCCTGCGCCGGGCCCGCAGCTGCACGACCGCATTATTGGCGCCATTCGACAGCTGCTGGAAAGCGGCGGTCAGTAGAGGCCGGTCGTCCGGATGGGCGGCGCCGAAGGTATTGGAGCCCATCATTTCCTCGGGCTCATACCCATAGAGCGCGCGAGCCGCGGGGGAGATGAAGCGCCGGACGCCGTCGAGGTCGGCGAGCACGATCAGATCCGAGGAATTGTCGGCCAGCAGCCGATAGCGCCGCTCGCTTTCCAGCGCAGCCTGTTCCGCCTGTCCGCGCCGGTTCAATTCCTGAAACGCAAAGGCGCCGAGCATGGCGGTAAGCCCGATCGCGAACAGGACGGCGGACCCGGCGATCAGCGCCTTCTGTCGCCATTCCGCCAAGATGACGTCGCGGGCCACGGCGACGGTCAGGATCAGCGGGAAATCCCCGACCTGCTGATAGACGGCGATGCGATCGACGCCGTCGGTCATGGCGCGGTACTCGAACGAGCCGGTCTTGGCCGCAGCGTAGTGCTCGAACAAGACGGAGCCGGTCATGTTCCGGCCCCATTCGGTATCGTCATAGGGCTTGCGAATGATCATCGTCCGGTCGGTCGCGAGCAGGGCCACGGCGCTGTCCGGGCCGGCGTCGACGCTGTCGAACAGGTTTTGAAAGAAAGCGAGCCTCAAGGTGCCTACCACGGCACCGGCAAATTGGCCTTCTTCGGTCTCCAGCCGCCGGCTGAGCGCGATTTCCCATTCGTGGTGCTGCACGCCCCTGAACGGTCCACTGATGTAAAGGCCGGCCGTCGGATTGTCGCGATGGACCCGGAAATAGCTTCGATCGGCGTAGACGAGCGACCGGGGCGACGGCGACCGGGAATCGATCACCGTCTCGCCGCGCTCGTTCAGCACGATGATCGATCCGAGGAACGTCGCCGTCGCGGCCCGGTCGAACAGGGTCTGATTGCGCAGGGCCGGGCTGACCGATTTGAGTTCGTCGAATTTCAGACCCTCGATCACCCCCTGGAGCGACAGGTCGTAGCTTGCGAGATTGCGCTCGATGTCATGGGCGAGGGCCGAGGCGAGGTTCCGCGACGTCTGCGCCGCATGGTCGAGCGCGGTCTGGCGCGAGTCCCACAGCGTCCAGCCGACCAGCACCATCACGCTCACCACGACGAGGCAAGCGCCCGCGATCAGCGCACGCAATCGCCGGCTGCCGGATCTGGGGGGCGTCCGCTTCGACGGCGGGTCGATGGCCTCGGGCGTCGGCAAGGTTGCTCCTCTGTCGCCGAATCGTGCGAGAGTCCACCAAACCTCCTAACATAGTCTTCAGATTTTATCGTTCGGCCAGTATAACGCCCGATTGCATCTTGCCGGACCTCGCCACTCGATTGGGCGACCGCTTCGGTCTCTCCGGCGGGTTTCGTGCGGCAGTGCGTGATCGGCATTAGGTGTTTGCCGGTTCCACCGGCTAAACTGGGCCGCACATTTTGACCGAGGCGGCACCACCATGAAAACGACGATCAGCATCGGCCAAGCTTATCGCCCGACTGGCATCAGCGCCACGAGCCGTTCCGCGTCGTGGGTGATCGCCAACGTCTATACCGGCGTGGACGGCCGCCAGTACGCCAAGCTGGTGAATGCCGTCGACGGAACCGACTTCAAGACGATCGGCGTCGACGCGCTGGGCGACAGCCGGCTGTTCACGCCCATCGCCGCCTGAGTCCTGCGGGCGGAGGCGACGCGGTGACGGCCAGGCCGGTCATCTGTCTCGGATGCGCGTTCTGGGACACCATCTTCAAGGTCGACGAGATTCCGCGCCACGGCACCAAGGTCCTGGCGGAGCAGGCGGTCCAGGCCGCTTCGGGCATGGCGACGGCCGCCGCGGCCACGATCGCCCGCCTGGGCAGCCCGGTCGAGATCTGGACGCGCATCGGCGACGACGCGACCGGGGATGCCTTCCTGCAGAATCTGGCGGCGGAGCGGGTCGGCGTCGATCATGTCCGGCGCGTGCCGGGCGGGCGAACCTGGATCTCGACCATCCTGGTCGACCGTGCCGGCGAGCGGCTGGTCGTGCCGTACGCCGATCCCGGCCTCGATACGGATGCGTCCTGGCTGCCGCTGCATCGGGTCGCGGATGCCGGCGCCGTCCTGGTCGACGTCCGCTGGATCGAGGGCGCCCGCGCCTTGCTGGATCAGGCCCGGCGCGATGGTGTCCCGACGATCCTGGACGCGGACATCGCACCTCCTGAAATCCTGCGCGAGCTGATCCCGCTGGCGGACCATGTGCTGTTTTCCGAACCCGCGCTGCTGTCGCTCGTGCCGGCCGCGGCCTCGGTCGAGGCGGCGCTGGATGCGATCGTCGGCACCCTCGACGCAGCGGTGGTCGGCGTCACCTGCGGCGCCCAGGGTGCGTTGATCCGGCGACGGGGCGACCGGGCCGCATGGATCGTGCCGACGATCCCGATCGTCGCGCGCGATACGCTGAACGCCGGCGACGTCTGGCATGGCGCCTATGTCCATGGCCTGGTTCAGGGATGGGATCTGGAACGGGTGGTCCGGGTCGCCAATGTCGCCGCCGCCATCAAATGCGAGCGCTTTGGCGGACGCCTCGGTGCCCCGGCGCTGGCGGAGGTATGGGATCGACTGGACGAGGCGGCCGGGGCTTAGCCTCGGCAGGGCACCGGCCTCTCGTCCCACCGGAAGAGACCCGATGGAACGCAATTGCAACGGGCGGAGTTTCCTGCCCTGTGCAATGCGCTCGGGCAGACCGACGCGATGGGACCAACCCTCCTTCTCACGCCGCCTGCCAGGACGACGCCATGCCCGAAGACAATCAGCCCGACCAGGAAGAACCGACCGAAGACCGCGATCGCACGGAAGGCAATCCCGAAGGCGAGGGTGGCGAAAAGGCCAAGGGGAAGAAAGACAAGGACAAGAAAAAGAAGAAGGACCAGCCGCACAGCCGCTGGCCGTTGATCGCGCTGGCCATCGGCATCGTCGTCGCCATCATCGCCGGCGTGGCCTACTGGTTCATGAACCGGAACCTGGAGGATACCGACGATGCCTTCATCGATGGCCGCGCCATCATGGTGGCGCCGCAGGTCTCGGGCACGGTCACGGCGCTCCTGGTCAACGATAACCAGTTCGTCCACAAGGGCGACCTGCTGATCGAGATCGATCCGCGTGTGTTCCAGGCGTCTGCCGACCAGTCGGTGGGTCAGGTGAAGACGGCGGAGGCCCAACTGGCCAATGCCCGGGTCGCGCTCGACAAGGCGCGCGTCACGGCGCCGGCCCAGCTGCTTGCAGCCCGGGGGCAGTTGGACCAGGCGAAGGCCCAGCTGGTCCAGGCCAAGGCCGAATACAATCGCCAGCACAGTATCGAGCGCGCCGCGACCTCCCAGCAGAACATCGACAAGGCCGATGCCGGCCTGCTGCAGGCCCAGGGCCAGGTCGAGCAGGCGGAGGCCCAGGTCAAGCAGGCCGATCTGGTGCCACAGAACGTAGCCCAGGCCGAGGCCCAGGTGGCGCAGCTCGAGGGCCAGCTGCTCCAGGCCAAGGCGAGCCAGGAGTCCGCCGCGATCAACCTCGGCTACGCCCATGTGACGGCGCCACAGGACGGCTGGGTCACCAAGCGCAACGTCGAGGTCGGCGATCTGGCCGCCCCCGGCGCGCCGATCATCTCGATCGTTTCGCCCCAGGTCTGGGTGACTGCGAATTTCAAGGAAACCCAGCTCAACCGGATGAGGCCGGGCCAGCATGTCGATATCCGGGTCGACGGCTACCCGTCGCTGCGGCTCAACGGCCATGTCGACAGCGTCCAGCTTGGCTCCGGGTCGCGCTTCTCTGCCTTCCCGGCCGAGAATGCCACCGGCAATTTCGTGAAGATCGTGCAGCGCATTCCGGTCAAGATCGTGATCGACGGCGGGCTCAATCCCAATCTCCCATTGCCGCTCGGCCTGTCGGTCACGCCGACGGTCACGCTCGAATGAGCGACGGTGCCAAGCCAGCGGCCAACCCCTGGCTGATCGCCCTGGTGGTGACCCTGGCCGCCTTCATGGAAGTGCTCGACACCACGATCGTCAACGTGGCGCTGCCGCACATCGCCGGCAGCATGTCGGTCAGCAGCGACGACGCGACCTGGACGCTGACGTCGTACCTGGTCGCCAACGGCATCGTGCTGACCATCTCGGGCTGGCTCGGCCGCAGGCTGGGCCGCAAGCGCTATTTCCTGATCTGCATCGGCATGTTCTCGGTGTGCAGCCTGCTGTGCGGCCTGTCGCAGAGCCTGCCGCAACTGATCATCTGCCGCCTGGCCCAAGGCTTCTTCGGTGGTGGCCTGCAGCCGAACCAGCAGGCGATCATCCTCGACACGTTCCCGCCGGAGCAGCGTGGCCGCGCTTTCGCCATCACGGCGATCGCGACCGTGGTGGCGCCCGTGCTGGGCCCGTCGCTCGGCGGCTGGATCACCGACAATTACAGCTGGCGCTGGATCTTCTTCATCAATGTGCCGGTCGGTGCGCTGACCTTCTTCGGCGTCATGTCGCTGGTGCAGAACATCAAGGAAAAGCGGCCGAAGAGCATCGACGTCATCGGGCTCTCGCTGATCGCGCTCGGCCTCGGCTGCCTGCAGGTCATGGTCGATCGCGGCGAGGACGAGGATTGGTTCGCCTCCAACTTCATCTGCATCTTCGCGGCGCTGGCGATCGTCGGCATCCTGGGCGCCGTCGCCTGGCTGCTCTACACCAAGGACCCGATCGTCAACATCCGCGTGCTCAAGGATCGGAACCTCGCGGTCAGCTCTCTGCTGATGGTCGCCATGGCCTCGATCCTTTACGCGAGTGCCGTCGTCCTGCCGCAGCTGGCCCAGCAGGTGCTGGGCTATACCGCGACGCTGGCCGGCCTGATCCTGTCGCCGGGCGCGATCCTGATCTGCCTGCTGATCCCGGTCGCGAACAAATGGCAGAGCGTGACGCCGACCAAATATGTCATCTGCTTCGGCTTCCTCTGCATCGGCCTGGCGATGGTCTATTCCCACAACCTGACGCCCGACGTGGATTTCCTCACCCTGTCCTTGATGCGCGCGGCCCAGGCCGGGGGGCTGGCCTTCATCTTCGCGCCGCTGACCACGGTCGCCTTCGCGACGATCAACCCCAAGGACAACGGCGACGCCACGGCGCTGTTCACCATGTTCCGCAACGTCGCGGGCTCGATCGGCATCTCGATCTCGACTTCGATGATCACCCAGCGCACCCAGATCCGGCTGGCCCATCTGCAGGCGCACCTGTCGCCGCTCGATCCCGGCTACTCGACCCTGCTGGGCCGGGTGAAGGGCGCGCTCGCCGGGCACGGCGCCGTGGCGGGGTCCAGCGGCAGTCCGACCGGATTGATCTATCAGACGCTGCGCCAGCAGGGCTCGATCCTCGGCTACATGGACATCTTCGCCTATTGCGCGATCTTCGCCTTTCTCGCCATGCCGCTGACCCTGCTGCTTCGTTCCGACAAGAAGGGAGGCGGCCATGAGGCGGCTTGATCGAACGCTGGCGCCGCTCCTGGGGTTGGTCCTGGCCGGCTGCACGCTGGGGCCGGATTTCGAGACCCCGAAGATGTTCCAGCCGGACACCTGGTTCGCACCGGCGCCCAAGCCCGATCCGGTGGCGAGCCTGCCGGTCAACGAACCGATCCGCGCGGACTGGTGGGCGCTACTGGGCGACCCGGAACTGACCTCGCTGGAGCAGCGCGTGGCCGATGCGAATCCGGACGTGCGCGTCGCCACGCTGCGGCTGGCCGAAAGCCGGGCGCAGCGCCGCATCACCGCGGCCGACGAGTTTCCCCAGGTCAACGGCGCCGCATCCTACGTGCGCCAGAAGCCGAGCCCCAAGGGCGAGTTCAGCCTGTTGGGCGGTGGCGGCGCCGGCGGCGCGTCCGGCGTCCCCAGCTCGGCCCCGATCAAGCCGTTCAACCTCTGGCAATATGGTTTCGACGCCAGCTGGGAGCTGGACCTGTGGGGCAAGGTCCGGCGGTCGGTCGAGGCGGCCGATGCCAGCGTCGATGCCTCGGCCGAGGCGCGGCGCGACATCCTGCTGTCGACCATGGCCGAGGTGGCGCGCGACTATGTCCAGCTGCGCGACGTGCAGGATCAGCTGCGCATCGCGCGCGCCAACCGCGATGTGTCGGAGCAGGGTCTGCGGCTGACGCGTCAGCAGGCGGCCCACGGCATGACGACCCAGCTCGACGTCGCCAGTTCGGCGGCGCAACTGGCCAGCGTGGCCGCGACCATCCCGCAGCTGGAGCAGCGCGAGGCCGCGGCGATCAACCAGCTGGGCTTCCTGATGGGCGAGCCGCCCCGGGCCCTCGCGGCCGAACTGTCGGCACCCCGCGCCGTGCCGCCGGTGCCGCCGCAGGTGCCGATCGGCTTGCCGTCGGAACTCGCCCGCCGCCGTCCGGACATCCGCGAGGCGGAGGCGAAACTGCATGCGGCGACCGCCGAGATCGGCGTGGCCGAGGCCGCGTTCTACCCGAGCGTCACGTTGAACGGCAGCCTCGACATCCAGGCGATCCACTTCAACAATCTGGCCAGCTGGGACGCACGGACCTACAGCTTCGGCCCCAGCATCAGCATCCCGATCTTCGAGGGCGGCAAGCTCAAGGGCAATCTGGAGCTGACCAAGGCCGAACAGCAGGAAGCGGCCATCACCTTCCAGAAGACCGTGCTGAACGCCTGGTCCGAGGTCGACAACGCATTGGTCGCCTATGACGCCGAGCAGCGGCGCGACGTGCAGTTGCGCGTGCAGGTCGACCAGACCCACCAGGCCCTGGGCCTGGCCCAGCAGCAATATCGGCGCGGCGAGACCGACTTCCTGCATGTACTCGACGCCCAGCGCCAGGTGCTGTCTGCCGAGCAGCAGGAGGCCGACAGCCGCGCCACCATTTCGACCAACCTCGTGATGCTCTACAAATCCCTCGGCGGCGGCTGGGACAAGGACGCGG
>NZ_DASZBY010000125.1:0-9069 GCF_035943795.1 Aliidongia sp.
CGCCGTCTGGCGAAGGCCGTTCGTCTCCATCGAGATGAACCATTGCGGCGTGGTGCGGAAGATGAGCGGCGCCTTGGAGCGCCAGGAATGCGGATAGGAATGGACGAGCGTCCCGGCCTTCAGCAGGCCACCGGCCGCGTCGATCGCCTCGATCACCGCCGGATTGGCGTCGCCCGGCTTGCCGTAGGGTGTATAGACCCGCTTGCCCGCGAACAGCGGCACATGGTCGAAATAGCTGCCGTCGTCATCCACGGTCTGCGGCATTTCCAGACCGTTCGCCCGGCCCAGCAGGAAATCGTCCTCGCCATGGCTGGGCGCGATATGGACGAAGCCGGTGCCGGCATCGGTCGTGACGAAATCGCCCGGCAGCAGCGGCACGTCGAAATCATAGCCCTGGCCGCGCAGCGGGTGGGCCCCGATCGTGCCGGCCAGATCGGCGCCCTTCAAGGTCGCGAGCACGGTCCAGGCCGCGATGCCGACCTCCTGGGCGACCCGCTCGACCAGGGCGGCGCCCAGCACCAGCTTTTCGCCGACCATGGCCTTGCTGCCATCGGCGACCGCGTCGACCTGGACGACCGCATAATCGAAGGCGGCGCCATAGGCGATCGCCCGGTTGGCCGGCATGGTCCAGGGCGTCGTGGTCCAGATCACGACCGAAGCGCCATCGAGCGCTGGGACGGACGGATTCACCACCTTGAAGCGGACGTGGATCGTGCGTGACGTATGGTCGTGGTACTCGACCTCGGCTTCGGCCAGCGCGGTCTGCTCGACGACCGACCACATGATCGGCCGGGCACCCTGGAACAACCCGCCGTTCATCAGGAACTTGCCGATCTCGCGCACGATCTGCGCCTCAGCCGGATAGGCCATGGTCAGGTACGGATCGTCCCAATCGCCCATCACGCCCAGCCGCTTGAACTCCTCGCGCTGGATACCGACCCAATGCTCGGCGAAGGCGCGGCATTCGCGCCGGAACTCGTCGATCGGCACGTCGTCCTTGTTCTGCTTGGCCGCCCGGTACTTCTCCTCGATCTTCCATTCAATCGGCAGGCCGTGGCAGTCCCAGCCGGGAACATAGACCGAATCCTTGCCCAGCATCTGCTGGGATCGGACGACGATGTCCTTCAGCACCTTGTTGAGCGCGTGGCCCATGTGCAGGTTGCCGTTGGCATAGGGCGGCCCATCGTGCAGCACGAATTTCTCACGCCCCTTGGACGTGGCGCGCAGCCGCTCGTAGAGGTCCGTTTCGGCCCAGCGCTGGAGCAGGACCGGCTCGCGCTTCGGCAGCTCGGCCTTCATCGGGAAATCGGTCTGCGGCAGAAAGACGGTCGGTCGGTAATCGACGGACATGGCGATGGTCATCCGGAAGCTGCGGCCGCCGGCGTCGCCCCGGACCGGGACGAAACGCGACTGGTACGGCCAAAATGAGGATGCGCGGGCAACAAGCGCGCCGGCGCAGACGAACGATCCCGGCCCCTTGGGGTCAAGGAGCCGGGCGGATAATTCGCGCGGAAAACGCGCCTGATATCACCACCATCGCCATGGCCAAGACCATAGGGGAGCGCCGCCCGCGGCGTCAACCGACGCGGTCCTGCGCGCCAGGCAGGTCGGCCGTCAGCTGCAGGCGGGACGGGTCCTAACTCATCAGGTCCTGCCCGCTGCTCAAGGCGTCACTAAACTTGCGGCAAGTGAATTGCATGAAATCGTTTACGCCCGCCGCTCCGCGGCGATCGGCGATCGCTTGATTGCTGCACGAGACTTCGATCCCTGCCTGTAACGCCACCGTCATGTCGGGCGATTATGGTGCCCGCACTTTTGTTGGGAGGACCGAACATGTTGATCAAGAAGCTCGCCATTGCCGGCCTGGGCCTCGCCGTTCTGGGTGCGGCACCCGCCAGGGCCGCCGATGTCGTCACCATCTACAGCGCCGACGGCCTGCATGACGGCAGCCCCAACTGGTACCAGAACCAGTTCGACGCCTTCACCAAGGCGACCGGCGTCAAGGTGCAGTATGTCGAGGGCGGTTCCGGCGGTGTCGTCGAGCGTATCGCCAAGGAAGCCACCAACCCGCAGGCCGACGTGCTGGTGACCCTGCCGCCCTTCATCCAGAAGGCCGCGGCCGACGGGCTGCTGCAGCCTTACACGCCCGCCGGTGCCGACCAGGTCGCGACCGAGCAAAAGGACCCGAAGGGGCTCTATCTGGCACTGGTCAACAATTACATGGACTTCATCTACGATTCGGCCGTGGTCAAAGAAGCGCCCAAGACCTTCGCCGAGCTGCTGGATCCCAAGTACAAGGGCAAGATCCAGTACTCGACGCCCGGCCAGGCCGGCGACGGGACCGCGGTCATGATCCAGGTGTTCCACGCCTATGGCAGCAAGGATGCCGGCTTCGACTTCCTGGGTAAGCTGCAGGCGAACAACGTCGGCCCGTCGGCCTCGACCGGCAAGCTGACCGCGCTGGTCAACAAGGGCGAGTTGCATGTCGCCAACGGCGATCTGCAGATGAACATCTCGCAGATGGCGCAGGACCCGAACATCCGCGTGTTCTGGCCGGCTGGGCCGGACGGCAAGCGCTCGACCTTCGCCCTGCCCTATTACGTCGGCCTGGTGAAGGGCGCGCCCAATGCCGCCGCTGGCAAGAAACTGATCGATTTCCTGCTGACGAAAGAGGCACAGGCGACGGTCACCTCGGTCGCCCAGGGCCTGCCGGTGCGCAAGGACGTGACGCCGACCGACGATGCCTACAAGAACCTGCACAAGCTGATGGAAGGCGTCACGATCTGGACGCCCGACTGGTCGCAGGTCCTGACCGACCTGCAGGCCGACGTCGCGAAGTGGCACCAGGTCACGGGCAGCTAGCCTCGTGCGCGCCGGCGCGGTCATGAGCGACGACATCCTGGCCGCGTCGCGCGCCGCCACGCCGACCCACCCGTCGCGTGGCGAGGGCATTTCGTTCGAGGGCATCACCGTCGCCTATCGCGGCACGGTGGTGCTCGACGATTTCTCGCTGCAGATCCAGCGCGGCGAGATCATGGCGCTGATCGGCCCGTCCGGGTCCGGCAAGACCACGGCACTGCGCGCCGTCGCCGGTTTCGTGCGGCCGACCAGGGGTCGCGTGCGGATCGGCGAGACCGACGTGACCGACCTGCCGCCCTATGCGCGCGGCATCGGCATGGTCGTGCAGAACTACGCGCTGTTCCCGCACATGAAGATCGAGGACAACGTCGCCTTCGGCCTGCGTGCGCAGAGGGCCGAGGCCGGTCTGATTGCCGACCGGGTCAAGGAATGCCTGCGGCTGGTCGGCATGGCCGGCTATGTCGGCCGGTTCCCTCGTGAACTGTCCGGTGGCCAGCAGCAGCGGGTCGCGATCGCCCGGGCGCTGGCGGTGCAGCCGCGCGTGCTGCTGCTCGACGAGCCCCTGTCGGCGCTCGACGCGCAGATCCGCCGGTCGATGGTCGAGGAGTTGGCCAAGCTGCACCGCGACCTGCCGACCCTGACCGTGCTCTACGTCACCCACGACCAGACCGAGGCGCTGACCCTGGCCGATCGCATCGCGATCATGAAGGACGGACGGCTGAGTTCGTTCGGGCCCTCGACCCAGCTCTATTGCCGGCCGCCCAACCGCTTCACCGCCGAGTTCCTGGGCCGCGCCAACCTGCTGCCGGTGCGGATCGAGGGGCCGGCCGAGCCGGGTCATGTCCGGGTCCGGTTCGGCGCCATCGAACTGACCGTGCCCGGCCACCCGACCCTGTCGCCCGGCGCCGATTGCCTGGTCTGCATCCGGCCGCACGACCTGAAACTGGCCGAGCCGCATCATGGCAACCGCCTGACCGCGGCTGTGACCGCGGTGCAATGGCAGGGCGACCACCATGCCCTCACGCTCGATTGCGCCGGCACGCCGCTGCGGCTCGTCTCGGCACCGCTGCGCGAACCGCCGGCCCACGGCATGCCGCTCGACCTGGGCTTCGCCGCCCATGACGCGACCCTGATCGCCGACGAGGCCGGCGCGTCCCATGGCTGAGGCGACGCTCGCCGGACCAGCCCGGTCCTTCGGCGGCGGCCGGCTGTGGATCGTGCCGCCGCTGCTGGTGCTGGCCGGCCTGTTCTTCTATCCGCTGTCGCTGATCGCGACCCAGGCCCTGACCGGCGACGGCACGCAGGTGTCGCTCGACCATTTCGCCGCCGTGTTCCGTTCCGCCCTGTTCACCGGCGCGCTGCTGCACACGGTCGAGATCGCGGTCGCCGCCAGCATCGGATGCCTGGTGCTGGGCTTCGCGATCGCACTCGTGCTGTCGTTCGTGCCGTTCCCCGGCGCGCGCGAGATCGCGCGCTGCATCGACACGTTCATCGCGCTGCCGACCTTCCTGGTCGCCCTCGCCTTCACCTTCATCTACGGCTCGGCCGGCATCCTCAACGGCACGCTGGTCGAGGTCTTCGGCCTGGAGCGGCCGCCGGTCGATTTCCTCTATTCGCCCTGGGGCGTGATCCTGGCCGAGATCACGGTTTATACGCCCTTCGTGCTGCGCCCGCTGATGGCCGCGTTCCAGCTGATCGAGACCGCGCAGATCGAGGTCGCGAGCAGCCTGGGCGCACGGCCCGGACGCATCGTGCGCGAGGTCATCCTGCCGGCCGCCATGCCGGCGCTGCTGGCCGGCGGCAGCCTGTGCCTGCTGCTGACGGTCAACGAGTTCGGCATCGTGCTGTTCATCGGCGCCAAGGGCGTCATCACCCTGCCGCTGCTGGTCTATGACAAGGCGATCCAGGAATTCGACTATACCGCGGCCTGCGCCATCGCCGTGATCAACGTGGCGCTGTCGCTGTCGCTCTATCTGGTCTACCGCACCGTGGTCGCCCGCGTCGGAGGCCGCAATGCTGGTGTGGTCTAGATCGGGCCGCTGGCTCGCCTGGGGCTTCGCCGCCCTCCTGATCGGTATCGTCTATGTGGCGCCGCTCGCCATCATTCTGGCCGCGAGCTTCGCCGGGCAATGGAACGACGCGCTGCCCAGCCTGCCGACGGTGAAGCATTATCTGGATGCCGTCGCCGGCGCTTCGGGCGAGGCGCTGTGGACCAGCGTCGTGACCGGCTTGGTCGCGAGCGGCATCGCCCTGCTGCTCGGCACCTGGGCGGCGCTGGCGCTCCGCAGCTTTTCCGGCCTGCCGCGCCGGCTGCTCGACCTGCTGTTCTTCGTGCCCAGCGCGGTGCCGTCCGTCTCGGTCGGCTTGGGGCTGCTGGTCGCATTCAGCCGGCCGCCGATCCTGCTGAACGGCACCAGCACGATCGTGTTCGTGGCCCACCTGATCCTGATTTCCGCCTTCACCTACGGCAACGTCTCGGCCGGCCTCGCCCGCATGTCGCCGGATTTCGAGCAGATCGCCGAGAGCCTGGGCGCGCGGCCGGCGTATCGCCTGCGCCACGTCACCCTGCCGCTGATCCTGCCCCACCTGATCGCTGCGTTCAGCCTCAGCTTCGCTCTGTCGATGGGCGAGCTGGGCGCCACCGTGATGATCTATCCGCCCGGCTGGGTGACCTTGCCGGTCGGGATCTTCTCGCTGACCGACCGGGGCGACGTGTTCGAGGGGTCGGCCCTGACCATCCTCCTGATCCTGACCACGCTCGCGGTGCTGATCGGCCTGTCGCGCATTCCGGCCAAGGTCGCGCCGCGCTAGGCTGGGGCAGCGGGCAGGGAGAACCGAGATGGCACGAAACTATGGCGGCAAGATCCGGGCGGTCGTCTTCGACTGGGCCGGCACCATCGTCGATCACGGCAGCCGCGCGCCGATGGGCGTGTTCGTCGAAGTGTTCCGCCGCTTCGGCGTCGAGATTTCGGTCGCCGAGGCGCGGGCGCCGATGGGCCTGCCGAAATGGCAGCACATCCAAGCCGTCGGCCGCCAGCCTGCCGTCGGGGCCCGCTGGCAGGCCGCCCATGGCCGCGATTTCGCGGATGGCGACGTCGACCAAATCTACGAGGTATTCACTCCATTGAATGCCCAGGTCGTGCCGCAATTCGCCGACATCATCCCGGGCGCTTTGGAGATAGTCGCAGCGCTGCGTGCCCGCGGCCTGAAGATCGGGTCAACGACCGGCTACAACCGCCCGATCATGGAGGTCCTGGCGCCGATCGCGGCCCGGGCCGGCTACGCGCCCGACAATCTGGTCTGCGCCGGAGACCTGGCCGAGGGTCGCCCGGGTCCGCTCATGATGTATCGCTGCTTCACCGACCTCGGCATCTGGCCTCCGGCGTCGGTGATCAAGGTCGACGACACGGTGCCAGGGATCGACGAGGGGTTGAACGCCGGCACCTGGACCGTCGGCCTGTCGGTCAGCGGCAACGGCTTCGGCCTGTCCGCAGACGAGACCGCGGCGCTCCCCCCGGCCGAATTCGCCGAGCGCCGCACCGCCGCCGAACGCGAGCTGACCCGTGCCGGTGCCCATTACGTCATCGACAGTGTCGCCGACCTGCTGCCGGTGCTGGAGGCGATCGAGGGGCGGCTCGCCCGCGGCGAACAGCCGTAGCGATACTCAGTCGGAGACGCTCTGACCGCTCGGCGCCACCTGCCATTTGGCGGCGCTGACCGAGGGCTGCAGGCTGGCGCGGCTGACGATCGCCTCCATCTTGCCGTCCTCGCGATGGGGGGCAATGACGGTTGCCGAGATCTCGATCTCGCCGCCGTCGAGCGCCGTGCTCTTCAGCTGCTGCAGGCCGAGGTGGCCGGCCTCGAGCGCTTCGAGCAAACCGGCACGCAGCCGGGCCTCGTCGGCTTTTTCGGCCACGACCTTGATCACGTAGCGTTGCTCGATCTCCGCCGCCGGTCCGGTATGGCGGTTGATGAGCATCACCAGCGGCCGCATGACCATGTTGGTCAGCGTGACGAACACGGCGAAGATCGCCGCCTCGAACATCATGCCGGCACCGGCGAACATGCCGACCGCTGCCGAACACCACAGTGTCGCGGCGGTGTTCAGCCCATGGACGTTGACGCCCTCGTGCATGATCACACCGGCGCCCAGGAAGCCGATGCCGGTCACGACCTGGCCCGCCATGCGGGTTGCATCGCCCATCGGGGTCAGGCGATAGGCGAACAGCACGAAGGCCGAGGCGCCGATCGCGACCAGCACGTTGGTGCGCAGCCCCGCCATCTTTTGGCGCCACTGCCGCTCGAAGCCGATCAGGCCGCCGCAGAACAGCGCCAGCACCAGCCGATAGAACGCCTCGTCGAGATTCATCCCCTATCCGTAGCGCGCTTTGCGGCCGGAGGAAATCGCCCGTGCGATCACCCGTAGAGATCGGCGATCACTTCCTCGGCAAGGGCGAAGCCGGTGCTCATTCCGGCCCCGCTCGTCACCATCGCGATGCGCACGTCCGGCAGCGGCGTGTCGAAGAAGGCCGGGGTGTCCGCGTCGGATGACGGATAGACCCCGGTCCAGCGCTCGACGATCCGGTCGTCGGCCAGGTCCAGCGTCTCCTTGGCGTGGCGCAGGATCAGTTGGTCGACCGCATCGGGCGCGAACGGATCCGGCGTCGGCGCGTAATGGTGGGAATCGCCAACCACCAGCGAACCGTCGGCACTCTGCACCACGATCAGGTGAATGCCGTTGGCCAGGGTCAGGGGTTCCCGTTCCGCGATCCGCGCCCGAAGCGCGCCGACGCTCGGGCAGCCGTCGAAACCCAGGTAGCGGCCGAAGCTCAGGTCCATCATGACCGAGGCGCCCAGTTTCCAGCCGGCACCCTGCGGCGCCAGGCGCAGCATGTGGAGCTTGCAGAGCGTCGGCCGGTATTTGGCGATGGTTTCCGGGAACAGGGTGACGAGATCGGGGCCGGGGCAGACGACGACCTTGTCGGCATGGACCGGGCCGCGGCTGGTTTCGATCCGCGGCGGCGCCACTTCCGTAACGGCGGCGCCGCGCAGGAAGGTCACACCATGGGCACTCTCCAGCCATTTCGCGACCGCCGGCACCGCCGTGCGCGGCTCGACCCGCAATTCGTGGGGACTCCACAGGAAGCCGCGGAGCCCATCGCGACGGGCGACCGGCATTTTCTGGTCGAGGGCTGCAGGCGGCAGCACGGTGCAGCCCTCGCCCATCTCGCCCGCGGCGAATTCCCGGGCGACGGCCAGCGCCTCGTCGCTGCGCGCCAGGATCGCCGTGCCGCGATGGATGACCGGGATGCCCGCCGGGCCGACGATCTCGTCCCAGACATCGCGGGCCCGGCGCGCGCGGCGCCACATGTCGCCGCCGGCCTGGCCGGTCACGGTGATGAAGCCGAAATTGCGGATCGACGCGCCGTTCGCCTGGGCATCGCGATCGATGACGATGATCTTCAAGCCGCGCCGTGCTGCCGCCAGGGCATGGCCGAGGCCGATGATGCCGGCGCCGACGATGGCGAGGTCGTAGGTTTCGGTCATGATCGGCGCGCTTTCCCGGGAGGATGTCCAGGCATCCTGCCTAGCATGATTCCAAGGCGGTTTTATCGTCGCCATCGCGATGCCGCGCTGGATTTCTAGACCAATCGCGCGATTGATCCATCTTGCGGCGAGACGCGGCGGGCCAACCTATTGAAGGAGTGGATTTCAACGGGAGGCAGGGCGATGAGCGATCCGATCGATCGGCTATATGCCGCCGTGGCCGCTCGCAAGGGTGCCCCGGCCGGGTCGTCGCGGACCGCCAAGCTGTTGGCGACCGGGACGACGAAGATCGCCCAGAAGCTGGGCGAGGAAGCGATCGAGGTCGCGATCGACGCGGCCACGGGCAACCGCCAGGGCGTCGTGCTCGAGAGCTGCGACCTGCTCTATCAGCTGGCCGTGCTCTGGGCGCATCTCGACATCACGCCCGAAGAGATCTGGGCCGAAATGTCCCGGCGCGAAACCATGATGGGCATCGCCGAGAAGCTACCGAAACCGTCGCCACAGGCGGCGTAGCCCCGTCTCACGCCGCGCGGATCTGGGAAAGGAAGTCCTCGACCTTGCGTTCGAGCGTGTCGGACTGGTGGGACAGTTCGCCGGCGGCGTTCAGCACCTGACCGGCGGCGGAGCCGGTCTCGCCGGCCGCGAGCGTGACCGCGCCGATCT
>NZ_DASZBY010000126.1:0-3345 GCF_035943795.1 Aliidongia sp.
CGCTTCCTGCATGCGGCCGATCTCGTCGTCGCGCGTCTTGGCCGGGATCTCCACCGCGAAATCCTGCTGGGCCAGCCGCCCGATGGTCGCGGTCAGGCTGAGGATCGGCGCGCTGACCCGGTGGCGCACCACCAGGAAGCCTGCCGCCGACAGGCCAAGGGCCGCCAGCAGCAACAACATGTCCAACACCAGGTTGCGCGTCGCACGACCCGCCTCGTCATCCGCCCGGGCCACCATCTGGTCCATCGCCGCGTTGGCGACGCCATTGATCGAGCCGAGCGACGCGGCCTCGCGTCCCAGCCACTCGCCGGCCGTAATCTCGGGCTTCTGGCCACTCGACAAGGCGTCGTAGGTCGGTTTGCGCCGGGCGGTGCCGGGCCCGAAGAATTCCTGGTTCATCTTGGCGACGGCGTCGACGACGCTCTTGGGCGCGTCTGGCCGGGCCGCGGCTTCGGCGACGATTGCCGAAGCGGTCGCGACGCGGCCACGCTCTTCGGCCGATTCCAGCACTTGGGCCGGGGTCCAGGTCTGGCCGGTCGACAGCGCGGCGCCGGCCATCAGCACTTCGGAGCCGGCATAATTACGCACGACCCAGGCTGCGCGCTTCACCGACAGCAGCTGGTCGACGGTCGGATCGACCAGTTTCAGATCCGCTTCCAGCAGATCGGTGGCGTCGTTCAGGGCGTTCAGCAAGGCCTGGGTCTGTTTCGGCCAGTCTTGCAACACGGCCGCATCGCGGGCGGATTTCGGCTGGTGCAGGGCGGCGTCCGCCTTGGGGCGCAGGGCCGCGACCGCGTCATGGGCCGCTTTTAGCTTCGTCACCATGGCCGGCAAACCGGCCAGATCGAGCCGTTCCAGCGCGGCCATGCCGTCGCCGTAGCCTTCTTCTGTCGCTTTGCGATTGCCGCCGACCACCTGGTCGACCGTTGCGGCGGCGGGCGCCTCGGCCATCAGCGGTGCCAGTTCGTTGCCGCGCTCCAGCCGGTGCGACTGCAGGGCCTTGAACAGCGACTGGCTGGTGGCAGCCAGCCCCGCGACCCGTCGCGCCGCCTGGTTCCGATCGAACGCGTCGACCAGCGCCACGGTGCTGAGCACCACGAGCAGCAGGCCCATGATGCCGATCACCAGGCCCAGGATGGCGCGGATCGAAAAATTATTGAGGCCGGACATGGACAGCTCCCCCGAGTCCGGCGCGTTAGCCGGCGTTATTTCAAGCCGCCGATTTTCGCTTGATGAGGGTTAGCGAACGGTAAGGATTCAGCCCGCGACCGGTGCTGCGTACGAATTTACCGCTGGCATGATCGGCCAGCCCCCGGCCTCGATCGCTTGCGAATGATATTGAAAATCATTCGCAATATCATCTAAACTTCAGCGATCCGATCCAGGAGATGACGATGTCCGTTCAAACCGCCGAAGCGTCTTATCATCCGACCACCCTCGGCGAGCTGGATCTCGCGGAGCGGCTGGTCGTCTGGTCCTTTCGGCGCTGGGTGTCCGGCACGGAGAACTGGGCGTTGGTCGAGCACGAGTTCCGGCGGCAGTTCACCGAGACCACGGCCCACGGCGCGCTCCGCAGCTTCGCCATGTTCGTCGAGGCGCTGCGCTGCCACGCGCGCCGCGTCATCCGCTATCACCAGCCCGGTTGCCCCTGCCTCGGCTGCGACGAGGTCTGCGTGCTGACCATGATCACCGCCGCTCAGGCCGGCGATATGAACCTGGCCAGGGCAACCGGCCGCTGGCTGGTCCGGGCCGAGGGGCTGGAGGATTTGTTGCAGGCCGCCGGCGCGCTCGGCCGGGCGATGGCGCGTCAGGACCTGCACCTGCCGCGCCGGATCGGCGACGATACGCGGCCGGTGCCCCGCCCGGAGCAATTCGACGGCACGATCACGCTCCATTGACGCCGACGGCTGCAGCCTTAAGCCGACAGGCAGGTCAGGCCGCCATCGACCGCCAGGCACACGCCGGTGATGTAGCCCGCATCGTCGGATGCCAGGAACAGGGCGGCCTTGGCCACGTCCCAGGCGTCGCCCATGCGGCCCATCGGGCTCTTGGCGTCGCGCGCCGCCATCATCTGGGCGGTGTCGACATAGGCGCCGGCGATCTGCTTGTGGATCAGCGGCGTGTTCATCAGGCCAGGCATGATCGCGTTCACCCGGATATTCTCCTTGGCATAGCGGATGGCCAGCGCCCGGGTCAGGTGGTTCAGTCCGGCCTTGGAGGCCGAATAGGAAAAATAGGTGTAATCGTTGATGTGCACGGCCGCGGTCGACGAGATATTGACGATCGCGCCGCCGCCCTGGCGCAGCATTGCCGGCACGACCGCCTTGGTGGCGAGCATCGCGCCGGTCAGGTTGATGTCCATCACCCGCTGCCAGCGTTCCTTGGTGATGTCTTCCAACTCGCCGATGTCGGTGATGCCGACATTATTGTGCAGTACGTCGATCCGGCCGAACCGTTCGAGCGTGGCCGCGACGATGCGCTGGACCTGGGCTTCGTCGGTGACATCGCCGCCGAACGCGATCGCCGTGCCGCCTTCCGCCGTCACGATGTCCGCGGTTTCCTGGGCGGCGCTCTCGCGCACGTCGACCACGACCAGCTTCGCGCCCTCACGGGCATAAAGCACGGCGGCCGCCTTGCCGTTGCCCCAGCCCGGGCCAGCGGAACCGGCCCCCAGCACCAGGGCGACCTTGTCGCGCATCCTGTCGGCCATGGTTTTCTCCTCAGGCGATCCGATCGCCCTTCTTGACCGTGGCGGTCCGGTTGTCGACGCCGGGCAGCATCTTGGCCGGGTCGCGGGTCACGACCAGGTCGATGATGGTCGGCCCCGTGCCGGCGAAGCCCGTCTCCAGCGCCGCGCCCAGGTCGTTTGGGCTTTCGACCCGGATGCCGCGCACGCCCAGGGCTTCCGCGACCTTGGCATAGTTGGTCTCGGCCAGGTCGGAGGCGTGGTAGGCGCCGGCGCCGTACATCAGGTGCTGCAGCGCCTTGACGTAGCCCGAGGCGGCATTGTTGACGACCACGATGGTAAAGCTCAGGCCCAAGCGCCGCGCCGTCTCGAGCTCACCCAACATCATGTTGAAGCCGCCGTCGCCGGTCAGGCTGACGACCGGTCGGCCGGGGGCGGCCAGCGCGGCACCCATGGCGCCCGGCAGGCCATAGCCGATCGAGGCGAAGCCGCGGTCGGGCACGAAGCCGCGACCGGGTCGCTTGGTGTCGAACAGCAGCCCGCCCCAATGGGCCGCGAAGCCGCCGTCGGCGACCAGGATGCCGTCGGCCGGCAGGCGCTGGTTCAGCTCGCCCATCAGGCGTGCCATCGAGATCGGCACTTCTTCGGACGTGTATTTG
>NZ_DASZBY010000127.1:0-10390 GCF_035943795.1 Aliidongia sp.
CCACGCGCAAGAAAGACCCGTTGTCATGTCCACCCATCACGAGACCGATGTCGCGATCATCGGCGCGGGCCCGGTCGGCCTGTTCGCCGTTTTCGAATGCGGGATGCTGCGGATGCGCGCCCACGTCATCGACACGCTCGACATGGTCGGCGGCCAATGCGCGGCGCTTTATCCGGAAAAGCCGATCTACGACGTGGCCGGTCATCCGGCGATCGATGCGCAGGACCTGATCGACAAGCTCGCGCAGCAGGCCGCGCCGTTCGATCCGGTCTACCATCTGGGCCAGCAGGTGACGGGCCTGCATCAGCTTGACGACGGCCGCCTGCGGCTCGAAACCTCGCGCGGCCAGACCATCGTCGCGAAGGCGGTGATCCTGGCGGCCGGCTGCGGCGCCTTCGGGCCGAACCGGCCGCCGCTCGACGGGATCGAGGCCTACGAGGGCACGAGCGTCTTCTACATGGTGCAGCGGCGCGAGGCGTTCCGCGACCAGCGCATCGTCATCGCCGGCGGCGGCGACTCGGCGGTCGACTGGGCGATCTCGCTGGCCGAGGTCGCGGCCCAGGTCATGGTGGTGCACCGGCGGGCGAAGTTCCGCGCGGCGCCGGAAAGTGCGGCGCGGCTCGACCAGCTGGCGGCCGACGGCAGGATCGAGCTGGTCGTTCCCTACCAGCTCCACGGGCTCGACGGTACCGGCGATCGCCTGAATGCCGTCATCGTCGCCGATCTGGATGGCAGTGAGCGCCGGCTCGAGGCCGACGTGCTGCTGCCGTTCTTCGGCCTGTCGATGAACCTGGGGCCGATCGCGGAATGGGGCCTGGCGCTCGACCGCCATACCGTGTCGATCGACCCGTCGACCGCGGCCACGAACATCCCGGGCGTGTTCGCCATCGGCGACATCGCCACCTACAAGGGCAAGCTCAAGCTGATCACGACCGGCTTTGCCGAAGCGTGTCAGGCGGCCCACGCGATCCATCCGCTGGTCCATCCGGGCGAGGCGCTGCATTTCGAATATTCGACGTCGAAGGGCGTGCCGGGCACGAAGTAGCAGGTTTCAGAGCGCCGGCAGCCAGCAGGTCACGCAGGTCCCGCCGCCGGTCGCGGAATCGAGCTCGACCCGGCCGCCGTGCATCTCGATGAAGCTCTGCACCAGAGTGAGGCCCAGGCCGGCGCCGACCTGTCGGCCGTCGGTCTGGCCGCGCTCGAAGCTTTCGAACACCTTTGCCTGAAGCTCGGCCGCGATGCCGATGCCCGTGTCGCTGACGCTGAGGGCAACCTCGACCCCGACCCGGCGTGCGCCGAGCGTGATCGTGCCGCCCGGCGGGGTGAACTTGATGGCGTTGGACAACAGGTTGAACAGCGCCTGCCGGATGCGCGCCTCGTCGAGCGTCACGACGCCGATGTCGTGGGGGCAGTCGAAGGCGAGGTTGAGCTGCAGATGCTTCGCCCGCTCGCGCGTCAGGGTCAGCACGCCGGCGAGCATGGCATGGACGTCGACCGGCGTGCGGTCGAGCGTCAGTTGGCCGGCCTCGACCGACGCGATGTCGAGGATGTCGTTGATCAGCGACATCAGGCGCTGGGAACTGTCGAAGATCCCGCGGCTATATTCCAGCTGCCGCTCGTTGAGCGGGCCGAAATACTGGTTCGACAGGATGTCGGCGAAGCCGATGACGGCATTCAGGGGTGTCCTGAGCTCGTAGGACACGTTGGCGATGAATTCGCTCTTCAGGCGTCCGGCGGTCTCCAGCGCCTCGTTCCGGTCGCGCAGCGCTTTGCGTACCCGGGTCGAATCCGAGACGTCCAGATAGCTCAGCAGCACGTTGCCGTCGGGCAGCGCGATCGTGTTGATCTCCAGTACCAGACCGTCGCGGCGATCGAGCGTGCCGGCGTAGCTCGTGTAGGAAATGACCCGGTCGACGATCTCGGCCTTGGTGGTTTCCCAGGCCTCCTCGGCGTAGAACGGCCGCATCTTGTCGACCAGGGTCGAGATGTGCGGGCGGTTGACCAGGTCGTGGGGCTGCAGCAGCCACATTTCGGCGAACGCCGGGTTCCATAGCGCCAGGCGCCCGTCGCTGCCGAACACGACCAGCCCTTCGGACAGGTTGTCGAGCGTCGCGCGTTGGACTTCGGCCAGGGTGTTGTAGGACCGCTCCAGCGCCAGCCGGTCGGTCACGTCCTCGTACGTGAAGGTCAGCCCGCCGAACGGATGGCGGCTCACGACCTGGCGCAAGGTGCGATCGTCGGGCAGATGCAGCAACTCCTCGCGGGCGGACCGCAGGTCGGTGAACAGGGCGGCCTGCTCGGCCCGGAACTTGCGGAAATCGGCATATTCCGGCAGCGCGCGCTTTTCGCGCAGCACGTCCAGCACCTCGGGCAGGAAAGGTTCGCTGTCGAGGAAGTCGCGATCCAGCTGCCACAGCCGCTCGTAAGCCGTGTTGAAGAACAGCAGCCGCGCGTCGGGACCGAAGATCGCGATCGCGGTCGTGACCGTTTCCAGCACCTCGCGATGGGCGAGCCCCAGGCGGCCGATCTCGCTACGTGCCTGCTCGATGTCGCCACGGTCGCGCGCGAAGCCGACGGTGCCGCCGTCTGCGAGCGGGATCTCCGTCACTTCGAACGGACCGCCGCCCTCGCCGGCGATCGTGCCTTGGGTCGTCTGCGGTCCTCCGGCGGCCACGGCACTCTCGGCGGTGGGCCGGGCGAGGGTGGCCAGGTCGGGCAATTGCCGGAAACGGGCATTGCCGTTGGTGATGGTGAAGTCGGCATCGCGCCACCAGACCGCGACCGGGATGGTGTCGAGCGCCGCCGCCAGCCGATCGCGCTCGGCCGCGCGTCGGGCGCCCTCGGCCAGGGCCGCCTCGCGGTCGGAAATATCGGTGACCCAGATGAGGTCGAAGGACAGGCGGTGGTCGGTAGAGGTCACGCGGTGCAAGGTCAACTCGATGGCGCGGCCACTGCCGTCCTCGAACGGCAGGCGCACCGTCTCGCCCTTGCCGGTGAGTGCTAGCGAGGCGAACGCGGTCCGCGCCGCGTTCGCCATGGCGGGTCCCCGGGCCAGCAGGTCGTCGAGCAGCAGGGGCCAGACCGGGTCGTCGCCGCGGCCGTCGATGCGGATCGCACGGGCGTTGAGATAGCGATAGCAGACGCCGGAAATCGTGCCGAGCGCCGCCTGCATCAGCGCGCCGGCGCGATCCGCGCGCTCGCGAAGCCGGCGCTGGCGTTCGTGCGCGGCGATGCCGGCGCCGATCGCGGCGACGAGAAGAAGCTCGGTCAGCATGCGGCTAGCTCCCGACCGGCTGCGGCGATGCAACCGGAAGAGACGACCAGAATCGCAGCGGCGGGCGGCAGGCTCATGCCGACCATGGTAAGGGCTCGGCGCCCCCGCCACAAGCGATGCTGTTTCGGATCAGAAACGTTTTCGGCGGCGCGTCGAAAACGCGCCGCCGAAGGATCGGGGCCGGATGGGGGAGCGGGCATCTGCTCCCCCCGTTTTCTAGTAGCGGTAGTGATCGGCCTTGTACGGCCCATGGTCCTCGATGCCGAGGTACTTGGACTGCTCAGGCGTAAGCTTGGTCAGCTTGGCACCCAGCTTTTCCAGATGCAGCGCCGCGACCTTTTCGTCGAGGTGCTTGGGCAGGACGTACACCTTCTTCTCGTACTTGGCGTGGTTGACCCACAGCTCGATCTGCGCCAGCACCTGGTTGGTGAAGGAGGCGCTCATCACGAAGCTCGGATGGCCCGTGCCGCAGCCGAGGTTCACCAAACGGCCCTGGGCCAGCACGATCAGGCGCTTGCCGTCGGGGAACACGACCTCGTCGACCTGCGGCTTCACTTCGTCCCACACGTAGTTGCGCAGGGATGCGATCTGGATCTCGCTGTCGAAATGGCCGATGTTGCAGACGATCGCCCGGTCCTTCATCGCCCGCATGTGGTCGAGCGTGATGACGTCCACATTGCCGGTCGCGGTGACGAAGATGTCGCCCTGCGACGCGGCCTCGTCCATGGTCACGACCTGGTAGCCTTCCATCGCCGCCTGCAGCGCGCAGATCGGATCGATTTCGGTGACCATGACGCGCGCGCCCTGGCTCCTCAGCGACGCCGCCGAGCCCTTGCCCACGTCGCCGAATCCCGCGACCACGGCGATCTTGCCGGCCATCATCACGTCGGTTGCGCGCTTGATGCCATCGACCAGGCTCTCGCGGCAGCCATAGAGATTGTCGAACTTCGACTTTGTAACGCTGTCGTTGACGTTGATCGCCGGCACGGCGAGCTTGCCGGCCTTCATCATCTCATACAGGCGATGCACGCCCGTGGTCGTCTCTTCCGAAATGCCGCGCACGTCCTTCAGCAGTTCCGGATACTTGTCATGGAGAATGACGGTGGCGTCGCCGCCGTCGTCCAGCACCATGTTCGGGGTCCAGCCGTCCGGACCGCGCAGGGTCTGCTCGATGCACCACCAGAATTCCTCTTCCGTCTCGCCCTTCCAGGCGAAGGTCGGGATGCCGACGGCGGCCATGGCGGCCGCGGCCTGGTCCTGGGTCGAGAAGATGTTGCAGGACGACCAGCGCACGGTGGCGCCGAGATGGACCAGCGTCTCCATCAGCACGGCGGTCTGAATGGTCATGTGCAGGCAGCCGACGATACGCGCGCCCTGCAGCGGCTTCGTGGTGCCGAACTCGCGGCGCAGCGCCATCAGGCCCGGCATTTCCGTCTCGGCGATCGCGATTTCCTTGCGGCCCCAGCCGGCCAGCGAGATATCTGCGACCTTATAGTCGGTGAACGTCGACATGCCTGTCTCCAAATCCTGCAAAATGGTCGATCCCGGCCGGCGACGGCGGGGATCACGAGCGGGCGTATAGCAGCAGCAGCGGCGCCCGGGCAAGCACGGCGGCTTGCGCGCATGGCCGCCCGCCGATATGGTCGCCCGCTTTTCAGGATACGGGTGGCGGGGCGACGCCGACGGCGCGCTTGCCCCCATCCATCGACGATCAAATAGAACGAGAGGAAGCGATGACCATGGCCGATTTCGACGAAGCGCCGAAGAGCGGCTCCACCCCGGCGCCGCGCCCGGCCGATGTCGGCGGCATCGCCGGCGAGCAACTCCGCGCGATCATCGATCGCATCGAGCGGCTCGAGGAAGAGAAGAAGGCGCTGGCCGAAGACATCAAGGACGTGTTTGCCGAAGCCAAGGGCAACGGCTTCGATACCAAGATCATCCGTAAGATCATCTCGATCCGGAAGCGCGACCGCGACGAACTCGACGAAGAGGAAACCATGCTCGAGGTCTATATGCGCGCGCTCGGCATGCTGCCGGAGGTCGACGAGGAATAGCTCCCCCCGATGAAATGGTTGAAAGGCGGCGTGTCTCGATGCGCCGCCTTTTGTTTGGCGGGTCCAGCAGGCGAAGCGTCGGTTGCGCCCGATAAAAGATTAGGTTGCGATAAGTTTCGAAAGAAACAATGCTTGGGTTGCGACAATCGGGTTGCGACAATGTTGTCACACCGGCTCCTGGGCAAAAAGGCCGCTTTCCGAAGGTGCTTGCCGCCGGCATCACCGACCGTTACTTTGCTGGTCACGAATGATGACGCGGTGACCCGGGTAACCGGGCGTCCACGGCACAAAACAGGGGGCTCAATCGGCACGAACGAAGCAATCTGCCGGGTATTCCCGGCAGGATTTCCTTGTTCGTTCCAGCAGCCCGAACTTGGCTCTTCCGGGGGATGATGGAATATTTTCTCCAGCAATTGATCAATGGACTGACGCTGGGGGCCGTCTACGGCCTGATCGCGATCGGTTACACCATGGTCTACGGTATCATCGGCATGATTAATTTCGCCCACGGCGAAATATTCATGATCGGGTCCTTCATCTCATTGATCAGTTTTTTGATCTTGAGTTCGATCGGTGCTTTTTCGGCGGTCTTCGCCATCCTGATCGTGCTCCTGGTGACGATGATCTTCACCTCCGTGTTCGGCTGGTCGGTCGAGCGGATCGCCTACCGGCCCTTGCGCGACAGCTTCAAGCTGGCGCCGCTGATCTCGGCGATTGGCATGTCGATCTTCCTGCAGAGCTTCATCCAGGTGTTCCAGGGCGCGCGGCCGAAGCCGCTGCAGCCCATCATGCACGGTGCGATCAAGCTGCTGGAACACAACGGTTTCGCGGTGCAGATCAGTTATCTCCAGATCATCATCATCCTGCTGACCGTCGGCCTGATGATCGGCTTTACCGCGGTCATCCAGCAGACGCCGCTCGGCCGCAGCCAGCGGGCCTGCGAGCAGGACCGGACGATGGCGGCCCTGCTGGGCGTCAACGTGGATCGGACGATCTCGCTGACCTTCGTCATGGGTGCGGCACTGGCCGCGGTCGCGGGCCTGATGTTCACGCTGTATTACGGCGTGATCGACTTCTTCATCGGCTTCCTGGCGGGGGTCAAGGCCTTCACCGCCGCCGTGCTGGGCGGTATCGGCTCGCTGCCGGGCGCCATGCTGGGCGGCGTGCTGATCGGCCTGATCGAGGCGTTCTGGTCGGCCTATTTCTCCATTGCCTATAAGGATGTGGCCGTCTTCATGGTGCTTGTCCTGGTGTTGATCTTCCGGCCGACCGGCTTGCTGGGTCGGCCCGAGGTCGAGAAGGTCTGATGGCCGCCGTGAAAGCCGCGGCTTCGTCCCGTGCGCGAGGCCCGGGCGTTTTTCTGAGCGCGCTCGCCACCGCTGCCGTCGTCCTCGTGCTCACCATTCCGACCGTCGGGCTCAAGACCGACGAATCCGGCGGCACGCTGATCGTCACCCACCATTTCGACACGGTCGCCTGGCTGGTCGCCGCGGCATTCTTCGGCCGCCTCGCGATGAACCTGTTCGCGAGCCAGCGCCGCTCCGCAATGGCCGGGGCCCAGGGCAAGGCCGGCCCGAGCGCCATGGACCGGTTCGCGGCTTCGGTCGCACGGAACGGCACGAAGATCGGTGCGGTCGGTCTCATCCTCGCGGTGCTGCTGCCGTTCCTCACGTCGAACTATCTCATCGACTTCGGCACCAACGTGCTGATCTACGTCATGCTCGGCTGGGGCCTCAATATCGTGGTCGGGCTCGCCGGCCTGCTCGACCTCGGCTATGTCGCGTTCTACGCGGTCGGCGCCTATACGGTGGCCCTGCTGGCGACCAACGTCGGGCTGGGATTCTGGGCCTGCCTGCCGCTCGCCGGCCTGTTCGCCGCCACGTTCGGCGTCGTCCTGGGCTTTCCCGTGCTGCGCCTGCGCGGCGACTATCTCGCCATCGTCACGCTCGGTTTCGGCGAGATCATCCGCGTGGTCCTGCTGAACTGGCAGGACGTGACCAACGGGCCGAACGGCATCGGCGGCATTCCCCGACCGACCTTGTTCGGCCTGCCGTTCGTGGCGCACTCGTCGAGCGGCCCGACCTTCGCCGAATTCTTCGGGCTCGAATTTTCGCCGACCCAGCGTTTCATCTTCCTGTATTTCGTGATACTGGTGCTGGCGCTGCTCACCAACTTCTTCACGATCCGGATGCGCCGGCTGCCGGTCGGCCGGGCCTGGGAAGCGCTGCGCGAGGACGAGATCGCCTGCCGTGCGATCGGCATCAATGCCACGAACGTCAAGCTGTCGGCCTTCGCCATCGGCGCCATGTTCGCGGGCTTCGCCGGATCGTTCTTCGCCACCCGCCTCGGCTTCATCAGCCCGGAAAGCTTCACCTTCAGCGAGTCGGCCACCATCCTCGCGATCGTGGTGCTGGGCGGCATGGGCAGCCAGCTGGGCGTGGTCCTGGCCGCGATCATGCTCGTGTCGCTGAACGAAGCGGGCCGCTGGTTCTCGTTCCTGGGCGACATCGCGCTCTACCGGCCGCTGATCTACGGCGGCGCCATGGTGCTCATCATGCTGGTCCGGCCGCGCGGGCTGCTCGCCCATCGCCAACCGTCCATCCTGCTGCATGGGCCGAATGGGCCATCCGAGAGTCTCGTGCCCAACGATGCCGTCGCGGCTTCGACGGGAGAGCTGCCATGAGCCATCTCGACAATTACGCACCGCCGGGCAAGGGCGCGCTGCTGTCGGTCGAGCATCTGACCATGCGCTTCGGCGGGCTGGTCGCGATCAACGACCTGTCTTTCACCGCCCACGAACGCGACATCACAGCGCTGATCGGCCCCAATGGCGCCGGCAAGACCACGGTGTTCAACTGCCTGACCGGCTTCTACAAGCCCACGGTCGGCCGCATCACCATGAAGGGCGACGGCGGGCAGGATTTCCTGCTGGAGCAGATGGAAGGTTTCCGCATCACCCGGGTCGCCGGTGTGGCACGCACCTTCCAGAACATCCGCCTGTTCTCCGGCATGACGGTTCTGGAAAACCTGATCGTGGCCCAGCACAACGAGCTGATGGGCGCCTCGATGTTCTCGATCGCCGGCCTGCTCGGCCTGCCGCGCTACCGCGCGGCCGAAAAGGAATCGGTCGAGCTCGCCAAATTCTGGCTGCACAAGACCGGCCTCTATCGGCAGGCCGACAATCCGGCCTCCAGCCTGCCGTACGGCGCCCAGCGCCGGCTCGAGATCGCGCGCGCCATGTGCACGAGGCCCAAATTGTTGTGCCTCGACGAGCCGGCAGCCGGGCTCAATCCCAACGAGTCCGGTCAGTTGAACGATCTTCTGCTGTCGATCCGCCAGGATCAGGGCATCGGCGTCCTGCTGATCGAGCATGACATGAGCGTGGTCATGAAGATTTCCGACCATGTCGTGGTGCTGGACTATGGCCGGAAGATCTCGGACGGCGCGCCCTATGACGTGCGCCACGATCCGAATGTCATCAAGGCCTATCTGGGAGAGGATGAGGCCGAAGCCTTACCGCCGGAAATCGCCGCCGACGTAGGGCTTCAGTCATGACCGCTCCGATGCTGGAAATCTCCGGCCTCCACACCTTCTATGGCCGGATCGAGGCGCTGAAGGGCGTCGACGTCACGGTGCCCAAGGGCGAGATCGTCACCCTGATCGGTGCCAACGGCGCCGGCAAGTCGACGCTGCTGATGACGATCTGCGGCCGGCCGCGGGCGACGGCCGGCACGATCCTGTACGAGGGGCAGGACATCACCCATATGGAGACCTTCAACATCGTGCGGCTGGGCATCGCCCAATCGCCGGAAGGTCGGCGCATCTTCTCGCGCATGACCGTGCTCGAGAACCTGCAGATGGGCGCCACGACGGGCAATCCCGAGAATTTCGACACCGACCTCGAGCGGATCTTCACGCTTTTTCCCCGCCTGAAGCAGCGGCAGACCCAGCGTTCCGGCACCATGTCGGGCGGCGAGCAGCAGATGCTGGCGATCGGGCGCGCGCTGATGAGCCGGCCGCGGCTGCTGCTGCTGGACGAGCCGTCGCTGGGGTTGGCGCCGCTGGTGGTGAAGCAGATCTTCGAAGTCATCAAGGAGATCAACGAGCAGCAGGGCGTCACCGTGTTCCTCGTCGAACAGAACGCGTATCATGCGCTGAAGCTCGCGCACCGCGGCTACGTCATGAAGACGGGCGAGATCACCATGAGCGGCACCGGCAGGGAGCTGCTGGCGAACCCGGACGTTCGCGCGGCCTATCTGGAGGGCGGGCACTGATGTCCGGCATCGATGTCGTCATGGGTGCGCTCGGCACCAGTCTCTGGGTCTTCATCTGCGCCACGGTCATTCTGTTCGGCTGGGCCGCCTACATGACCGGCCAGGCGTTGGCGGGCACCTGGCGACCGCTGTGGCACCTGGTGCCCTACAGTATCCTTCTGGCGGCGGGCAATCGCTTCTTCGACTTCGCCCTGTTCGGCGGAGCGCTGCTGTCGCCGCTCGGCTATCTCGTGACGGCGGTCATCATGCTGGGATTCAGCGTCATGGCCTATCGAGCGACGCAGGCGCGCAAGATGGTCAATCAATACCCGTGGCTGTACGAACGGGCCGGGCCTTTCGCCTGGCGCGACCGGCAGGGCTAACGGGAGACTTGCGTACGGACGGTTGAGCTTGCTTTGATGCAGTTCGAGCGATTCGCGCATGTGCGTGGCCCACGCCCGAAGAATGGGGTGCGGCGTGGGTTTCTAGGGGTCTCGCCCCTGCGGCAAGCATAAATCCGATGGGGCGAGTCGAATCTTCTGACAGGGAGTTCTCCACGATGCGGAAAAATCTAACGTTGCTGGCGGCCGTCAGCGTCCTGGCCCTGACGGCCGGCGTCGCGAAGGCCGATATCCAGATCGCCACGGTCGGCCCGATCACCGGTTCGAACGCAGCCTTCGGCGAGCAGCTGAAGAAGGGCGCCGAGCAAGCGGTCGCCGACATCAACGCCAAGGGCGGCGTGCTGGGCCAGAAGCTGGTGCTGACGGTCGGCGACGACGCGTGCGATCCGAAGCAGGCGGTTGCCGTCG
>NZ_DASZBY010000128.1:0-26071 GCF_035943795.1 Aliidongia sp.
GACTTGCGGACGCAGGATGTAAAGAAATCCGACGCGGGACTTGACCTGGCTTGCCATGGCATCCAACCGAAAATGTTCACGCTAGATTGTAGAGTACCCAAAGCTCCGACTAACGTACAGATTGTTTTACTGTCGGAGCAGCCGATTTCGTCTTTCCAACCTGGAACGCTCTTTTGTGCATTGCGGTAGAGCGCGTCATCTCTGCGCAAGACAGGCGGACGCTCCCCTCGATAACTCTCGCTAAGATCTTGAGATCGATGCGGATGTTTGAAATGAGGGCAAAGCGTTGCCCGATCCGGGGCGTGCCGGCGCGAACGGTTACGTGTGTTGCTTGCGTGCCGGTGCGTGGATCCCACACAGTGCCGCCACTGCGGCACCGGCCAGCAGGACTGCCGAAATTTCGAACGCGGTGCGGAATCCTGCCAGGCCCCAACCGCCGAGCAGCGCACCATAGAGCGCCACGCCGACAGCACCGCCGGTTTGCCGGACCGTATTGAGGATGCCCGACGCGACGCCGGAATGGGAGCGCGGCACGGTACCCAGCAGGGCCGTGGTCATCAGCGGAACGGCCAAGCCGATGCCGGCGGGCATCAGGATCAGGCCCGGCATCATGGTGAGGTATGCGGTCCTGGTGTCGAGCGACCACAGCAGCCCATAGCCGATGGCGGCGAGGATCAGCCCGACAGTCATCGGACCGCGCAATCCCATGCGGCCGCCAAGCCATCCGGCACCGATGTTGGCGACGCCCAGCGCGATCGCGAACGGCAGGAAGGCGAGACCGCTCATCAGCGGCGAATAGCCACGGATCTGTTGCAGATACAGGCCGAGCACGAAGATCGCGCCGTAGAGCGTGAGGTTGATCAAGAGGCCCGCGAGCGTGGCGGCGCGGAAAGTGCGGTCTTTGAAGAACCCGAGCGGCAGCATCGGCCGACGCGTGCGCCTTTCGACAAGCACGAATCCCGTGCCGCTTGCGAGCGCGATCGCGAAGCCCGCCAGTACCAGCGGTGCCGGGCCCAGTCGTCCGGCCTCGATCACGGCGCCGGTCAGGCTCGACAAGGTCAGGAGCGCCAAGGCCTGGCCGGGCAGGTCGAGCCCGCCCTCGCGGCGGGGCGACTCGTCGACGAACCGGACCGTGAGCCAGATACCGATCAAGCCGACCGGCACATTGACCAGGAAGATGCTGCGCCAGCCGGCCGAATCAACCAACGCGCCGCCCAGGATCGGCCCGGCGGCGAGCGCCACGCTGGCCGCCGCGGTCCAGAGGCTGATCGCCCGTCCCCGTGTGGCCTCGTCGTCGCCGCAGGCGTGGGTCAGCAGCGTCAGCGAACAGGGCACCAGCAGGGCGGCACCGATGCCCTGGACCGCACGGGCCGCGATCAGCGCCGGGACGCTGGGCGCCAGGCCGCACCCGATCGACGCCAGGATGAACAGGGCGAATCCCGCCAGATACGCCCTGCGGCCGCCGAACCGGTCGCCGAGCGCGCCCGCCGACAGCAGCAAGGCGGCGAACGCGATCGTATAGGCATCGACGACCCACTGCAGCCCATGCACGTCGGCACCCAACGAGGTGGCGATCCGGGGCAGCGCGACGTTCACGATGGAAACGTCGAGCTGCACCAGCACGAAACCGAGGCTGGTCGCGGCGATCGTCAGGCCCAGGCCATGCCGGGATCCTGCGACCGCGGCGGTCATTTCTTGGCGTCGGTGGTCTTCACGTCGGGATAATATTGCGGCGCTTCCCGGCGATCGGACATGCCGTAGTCGCGGATGACCCGGATGTGGCGGTGGCGCGCCTCGCCGCTGGCAGTGGCGCTGGGCGTCCATTGCAGGGCCGACGCCGCATCCTTCCAGGACACGACCAGCGCCAGCTTGCCCGGGCTGTAGATGCTCTCCCACACTTCCTGGTCGACCACGCCGCGGGTCCCGATTTCAGGGGCGCCCAGTGCGCGCACCAGATCGTCCGTGGCCGGTTTGCCGTCGACACCGGGCAATTCGGTGATGGTGACGAGCTTGGCATCGCCAATCTCGGTCAGGTCGAGCCGCTGCTCGCGGATGGTCTGGCCCTCCGGCACCTGCGTGTCGGCGGTCACCTCGCCGACGCGCAGGTGATAATCCTCGAACACCTCGAACCGCCCCTTTTCCTGGACGCCGTGATGCACGGCGAGCGTGCGCCAGCGGATCACCGCTTTTTCGTCGCGCCAGGTCGACAGCGACAACAGCCGCCCTTCGGTCCGCTTGCTGCCGAAGCGCTCGTTGTCGATGAAGCCTTCGATCTTCTCGAGCTCGGGCTTCAGGAACTTGGCGAGTTCAAGGTACTCGTCCCAGCGTTCTTTCTTGGGCTGGACTTCGAAGATCACTTCAAACATGGCGCTTCTCCTCTGGGCGATTTTCAGACGGCTTCGGGAGCGGTGTCGCGGCTGGCCAGAAAGGCCTCGGTCTCGCGGTAGAGCGCGTAACGGCTCGCCTCCAGATGCATCAGATGCGTGCCGCGGCCGATCGTGACGTTGCGCCGGACCGGCGAGGACGAGAACGCCTCGAACAGCCAGCGTGCGTCCGCCTCGCCGGACATGCGGTCCCATTCGCCGCGGATGAACGCGACGGGCGCCTTGACCAGCGCCGGGTCGTAGGCGAACTCGCCGACCCAGGCGTCGAAGATGTCCTGGAACGCGCCGCTCGGGACTTTTACCGCGGCCGGCGAGCGCGTGCGGCTCTCCGGATCGACGTCGAGGTACAGCTCGCCCCATTCGTCGAAATGGCGTTTCAGCAGCACCGGCTTTTCGCCGGCCGGTACGGTCTCGGTGAAGCGGTCCCACTGGTCCTTGAGCGAGATCGGCCGCCAGCCGGGCAGTTGTACGCGTTCACCGGTCGGGTCGCGGCGCGCGATCGGGCCGAAGAAGACCAGTCGGTCGACCAGCTCCGGGCAGCGCCCAGCGAACAGGCCGGACACCATCGTGCCCCAGGAATGGGCGATCAGCGAGATCCGATCGACCTTCTGCTCGGCACAGATATGGCGGACGGCGGCTTCGAGCTGCTGGCTCGCTTCCTCGGCCCGTCCCAGCGGCGCCATGCCCTCGGCCGGCCGCTCGAACTCGGGATACGGGTCGGAGAAGCGGCCGAAGCCGTGGAAATCCAGCGCCCAGACGTGGTAGCCGGCGTCGGCCAGCTCATCCCGCCAGGATCGTCCGTCGAAGCGATGGGCGATCGACAGCGCCGACGGAAAGGTGCCGCCGTGGACATAGAGCACGACCCGCTTCTCGCCCGTCTGCGGCAGCGTCGGCGGCAGGTGTCGCAGGAACAGTGAAAGGCCGGTGCGCGGACTGGGGATGCGAACGTGTCGCTCGCTGGGATCGAGCCGGGGCGGATTGACATCCGTGCTCATGGAATTCTCCTTTGAGGGTTGGTTCGTTCGTGTCTCCAGATGTCGGGTCGATGCCCGGCCATGTCGATGCAGATCACTTCGGTCGCGAGCGAAGTGTTGAGGGTTGAAACCCGTCGGCGGAAATTTTCTTCAGGCGAATTCGAGCAGCGGACCGCCGGTCGTTCCCAGCTCTGCACGAAGGCATATTTCGTCGGTCCGGAGATTTATTTCCGTCGATCCGAGGCCTCGTCGGGAGATGGCAATGGGGCACGCGCATAAACTGTCGAAATCTCCGGACGGCGGTCATTCAACCTCCGGAAATCGAACGCGTTCTGTATCTCTGGAGTTGCGTCAAATTAAATCAAATGACGATCAGGAGATGTATCGGCGCATATCAAGAAGCGCCGGTCATCGTTTGAGGCGCGAGATGTCAGAACGGATGATATTGGAACAGCCAGGTCTCGGTCGCGATCTTGCCGCTGACGGTCAGTTGCAGGCGCATCTCGACCGGATCGCTGCCTTCGACGCCCGCCAAGTCGAATTGCGCGCGCCAATGGCCGGCGACGCCGTCGGGCACCGCTTCCATCACCTTGTACTCGGTGAAGGTGCCGCGCGATGCCTGCAGCACCATTTGGGGCTTCACGCCGAACGGCAGATTGGCGAGCGGGCCGCCCAGGAATTCGACCAGGAACTTGCGCACGTTCTTCGGGCGCGGCTGGCCCGGCTGGCCGCCGTTGCCGAGCCTTGTCGCAACCACGCGGGCGAGGTCGGTCGGATAGGGCTCGTCGGCCAGCCAGTGCAGCTTGTAGGCGAGATTGAATTCGGTGCCCGCCGCCGCCGGCTTTTCAGGCACCCACATGGCGACGATATTGTCGTGGATCTCATCGTCGGTCGGCAGCTCGATCAGCTGGATGGCACCCTTGCCCCAGCCGCCCTTGGGCTCGACCCACAGGCTCGGCCGCTTTTCGTAATAGACGCCGTCGAGGTAATGGTCGAACAGCCGGTCGCGCTGCAGCAGGCCGAAGCCCTTGGGGTTCTCATCGCCGAACGCGGACGCCACGATGTGCGGCGGATTGTTGAGCGGGCGCCATAGATGCTCGCCCCAGCCGGTCCACATGGCGAGCCCGTCCGAATCATGCACCTCGGGCCGCCAGTCGATCGCGGTCGGCTTCTTGGTTTCCGAAAACCAGTACATCGACGTGAGCGGCGCCAGGCCGAAGCGGCTGACTGGCTTGCGCAGGAACAGCGCCTGCTCGATGTCCATGACGACGCCCTTGCCGCGCGCCATGACGAATTTGTAGGCACCGACGACCGATGGGCCTTCGAGCAGTGCGAAGACGGTCACCGCGTCGTTCGTCTCCGGCTTCGCGATATAGATCTTCGTGAAATCGGGGAATTCCTCGGGCTTGCCGCCGACGGCGGTATCGAGCGCCAGGCCGCGCGCCGACAGGCCGTACTGGTAGAGCTCGCCGATCGCCCGGAAATAGGATGCGCCCAGGAACGCGACCCAATCGTTCTTGCGCCAGTCGAGCTTGCCGTCGCGCGGCTCCTGGATGCGAAAGCCCGCGAACCCCGCACCCTTCGGCAACTGGCGCGCGACCGAATCGGCCGGCATGTCGAAATAGCTCTGGTCGTAGATGATCTCCCGGGCCTCGCCGCCCTCGACCACATGCATGTCGACCGATTTCTGGAAGAACATGCCCAGGTGGAAGAAGGTCACCGGAAAGCGCTCGTCGGCGAAGAGCGCGTGATCGGTATTGTAGGTGATCTTGCCCCAGGCGTCGTAGTCGATCTTCTTCAGCACGTCCGGGGCCGGATGGGCCGGGCCCACATAGGCCTCGCCGACCATGCGCCGCGCCATCTCCTTCAGGCTGTCGAAGGAAAAGGCGAACGGCTTGCCGAACTTCAGGTTCTCCTGGGCGGCCAACGCCTCCGCCCCGCCGCCGGCGACGAGCCCGAGCGCCGTCGAGGCGGCGATGGCTTTCAGGACGGAGCGGCGGTCGAGGGGCTCGGACATGGGCAACAATCCCGGAATGCGTCGAAAAATCGCGTCGCGACCTTAGCCGCTGTCGCGCGACAGTCAATTGCCGCAAGATCTTGGGTGCCCCGCAGGCGCAACCTTTGCCCCGCGCGGTCGTTGATGCGATGGTCGGAAATGGGCCATGTGCCGATCCGGCGCCAGACCGGCGGTACGACAGGGGAATTTTGGAAGATGATCCGTCGGATTGTTTTGATCGTCGTTGCTGCCGCGGCCTGTGCCGGGTGCGCCTCCAGCGAAACGCCCAACGTCAGCGGTCGCGATGCGCTCGGGCTACCGGTCTATACGCTGGGCGGCGGCGGCCTCGCCCAGCTCGAACTGGCGGCCAACAGCAATTGCCCGGGCGGGACCCGGCCCTATTACAAATCATTCGCCGGCAGCAGCGGCAACATGAGCGTCACCTATACCTGCGAGTGACGGGTTGGACCGGGCGTTCAGGCCTCGTCGGCGGGGGCTTCTTCCGGCCGGTTCCGATGGGACAGGAAGCTCGCGTAGGACGTGATGAACAGCGCGTAGAACGCCGCGGCCGCAAAGGCGGCATAGAACGGCATGGCCGGCTTGCGGTCGGTCAGGATGGTCAGGAACACGAGGAAGGTCGGCAACGGCAGGATTGCGCGCGGCACGATCGACCAGGCACGCGGCACCGCCCCCAGGATGAACCCCAGCGCCAGCGCCAGCAGGGCGCCGACCTCGAGCCAGGGGTCCTGTTCGCCGCCGCGATCACTGAGGCCGCCCAGGGTAAAGGCCGCAAAGCCGATGGCGAAGATCAGGGCATACATGACGCCTCTCAGCTGTCCGGCGTGATGGCGGTCGAGAACAGCCGCGCTTCGCCGATCGTGTCGCTGCGATGGCGCTCCAGCTCACGGCTATAGGATTTCAGCGCCTCGGCCTCGGTCAGATAGCCGATCAGCTGCAATCCCTCAGGGTCGTCGACCACCGGCAGGATCTCGAGCTTGGCTTCGGAGAATTTCCTGAGCGAGCTCTGCAGGTTTTCGGTCGCGAGCAGGGTGATCGAGACCGGCTGCATCAGGTCGGCGGCGTTGACCTCTTCCGGGATGCCGCCCAGGTCCGGGGCCCAGAGATCGCTCGGGTCGATCGTACCGACCAGGTGGCCGTCCTCGGTCGCGAACAGCTGTGGCACCGCACCCAGCGGAAAGGCTTTGCGCAGGGCGGCGACCGACATCTCGACCGGGACGGTCTTGCCGTCGCGCCGCATCACCCGGCCGATGGTCAGGCTGTCGATCCAGCCGATATCCTCCGCCCCGGTGATCTTGAGGCCGCGCAGATGGAAGCGCCAGGTCGCGAACGAATAGCCGAACCAGCGCCGGACCGCGACGGTCGACGCGATCACGCCGACGGTGACCCCGACGGTCGCGGCGAAATCGCGGGTCGATTCCAGTACCAGCAGAATCATGGTGATCGGCGCGCCGACGATTGCGGCGCCGACGGCACCCATGCCGACCAGCGTATAGACCAGCGGATCCGGATCGAACGAGGGCGCCACGATGTTGAGCGCCATCACGACGGCGCCGCCGAACAAGGTGCCGAGGAACAAGGACGAGCTGAACAGGCCGCCGCGGAAACCCACGCCGATCGAGATGGCCGAGGCCGCGATCTTGGCCGCGATCAGGCCGCACAGATAGGGTAGGGCGAAGGTGAAATGCAGGTTGGCGACGATGCCGCCGTGGCCGCTGCCCAGCACGCGCGGATAGACCAGCGCCACGATGCCGACGACCAGCCCGCCGATCGGCGGGCGCACCCAGGGCGGGATCGCCTGGCGGCGCATCCATTGCTCGGTCGCGGTCACGCCTTGCATCACGATCATGCCGAGGCCGGCGGCGCCGAGCCCGACCGGAATGAACAGCAGGTAGTCGGCCGTGGTCAGGTGGACCGCGCGGCTGGTCGCGAATGCCAGGTCCTCGCCCATCAGTTCGCGCGCGACGAAGGTGCCGCTGAGTGCCGCCAGCAGGACCGGCGCCAGGTTGGCGATCGAGTAGTTGCCTATGATCAGTTCAAACGCATAGAACGCGCCGGCGAGCGGCGCGTCGAATGCCGCCGCGATCGCCGCCGCGGCGCCGCAGCCGACCAGCGTGCGCATGTCGTCGCGCCTGAGCGCCAGCCGATGGCCGATGTTCGAGCACAAGCCGGCGCCGACCTGGGTATAGGCGGCCTCGAGCCCGACCGAGGCGCCGCAGCCGCCCGACAGCACGGTCAGCACCGCGAGGTTCAGGCTATCGGTCAATGACATGCGGCCGCCGAACAGCGCATTCGCCTCGATCGCGTCGACCGTCTCGCGCGGGCGGCGTCGCTTGATGACCCAGGCGACGCCGCCGACGACCAGTCCGCCGCCGCACGGCACGAACACGACCTGCCACCAATCCAGGCTGAACCCGTCCGACAGGTGGCCGCCCCAGGGAATGCCGTACAGGATCGAATGGATCGCCGTCACCGACACGCGCAGGGCGACGACACCCAGGCCGGCCCCCATGCCCAGCACGCCCGCCAGCAGGATGAGTGCCATCTCGCTGTTGCGGAAGGCAATCCAGGCCGCCGGCGCCGCCACAGGCCCACCCCGCCGTCCGACGAGATGCAGTCGGGTCGCGAGATCGCTGAGGGGTCGTACCCGATGGATGAGGGTCACGATGAGGATTGCCGCGCATGGGATCGGCCGGCCGGTGCCGACGGTATCGTGATGGTGAACGAGGCGGCGGGGGCGAGGCAATTGCTATGATGACGCGGAGCGTAAATGCCGACGGTCTGAGCTTTTCGAGAGACGCCCTGATCTTGACCCGCAGCAGCTAAGCCCGTCTTCTTGCGACGAAGACCAGGCTTTGACCAAACAGGCCTGTCCGTTCGGCGAAAATATTCGGCAGCGGATAGACAAGATATTTCTTGATCAGTGTTGCGGTCTTCATGAGGAATCTGCGTAGAGGCGAAGGTTTCAGGGCAATTGCAAGCCAGTTTCTCAGCCCTAGCGTGATGGTTGCGCCGTATGGCGGTGGAAATCCGGTATATAAAACGTCAAAGCCGCTGTCGTTCAGCGTTTTTATCAGAGAACCCTTGGTGAATTGATTGACGTGATCAGGAAACGCAAGCGAGGCAGATTCGGTGCCGTGTAGAATTCTACCAATGCTGTTGTAGTTCGGAACGGCGCCGATGAAGCAGGCGTCGGCAGACATCCTACTCGCCGCGTATCTCAGGAACTCGACCGGGTATTTGATGTGCTCGAGGACGTCGAACATGGTGAACAATCGAATGCTGCCGGGCAACTCGTCCAGAGTCTGGTCCACGATCTCGACGCCGAACAGCTTCTTCGCGACTGCGGCAGAGCGTGGATTTTTTTCCGTCCCGATGGCATCGAAGCCCAGCCTCTTCAACGCGGCGACCGCCAGGCCGGCGCCGGCCCCAAAATCGACGGCATGGCCGCCCGTCAACGGCGGGTCGATCTTCCGCAGAAGGTTTTCGAACAAGACGATGCGGTCATTGAGCGGCCGCACATAAGTGTCGAGGCTTTCGCCTTCGAACCCGTGGACGGCCTTATTTTTGTAGTAGTCATCCAGGAACTCGTCGGACGGATATGGATGCATGAACGAGAATTTGCATTTGTTGCAAGTGACCGTCCGGAAACTCTCGTCGGCCAGTACGTATTTCACCACAAAATCGCTGCAGCCACAGAGTGGGCAGGCGCCTTCCAGCGGCATCGTCGACCCCTTTCGCAGAGAAACCTCAATGCCGCGGCGGGGCGCGGCGACGGGCAGCTTGTCTTTAAGGTATCCGTGTCGAACATGCGACATGCTCGTTAGCGTGACGAGAATTGCGAAAGATGTCCATATATGGAAGGGCGTAATCCGCCTGAACCTAGCGGCATGCCGAAAAGGATAGCCGTCACTATGTCGCGCATCCTTGTCATCGACGATGACCCAATCGTCCGGTCGTTTATTTCGGAAATTCTTGAGGAGCGTGGCCATTCCGCGACCGTTGCTCCCGATGGACGGGCCGGCTTGGTACTATTTCGATCGACGGCGTTCGACCTCGTCGTCACCGACATCGTCATGCCGGAACAGGAGGGGATCGCGACCATCGGGGCCATCCGCCGCTTGAACACCACCATCCCGATCCTGGCCGTGTCGGGCAGCAAGACCGTGGGGCGCTATGGCGATTACCTCCACGCGGCCAAGCTGACGGGCGCCAGCGCCGTCATGCGGAAGCCGCTCATGCCGGATCCGTTCATGGAGGTAGTCGACGGATTGTTGATGACGATGCGCGATGGCTGAGCGGTGGAAAGCCCTCTAAGCTCGATCGGTCGCGGTCCGTGCGCTTTCCGCGCTCCGCTGGAGCGCGTACCCATGGTGGATTTCAGGCTGCACTTCCTCGATCGCCAGGGCGTCGTGCTCAGCGTCGCGGCATTGACCTATACGGACGATCGAACCGCGATCGCTGCGGTTCTGGGCAATCATCCCAATCGGCATGCCGAACTCTGGCAGGAAGATCGTCGGGTCCGGGTTTTCGACCGTGACATCGGTCATGCGCATAGCCGGCTGCGCGCGGCGACACGGTCGATGCACCAGGCGCTCGACGGTCAGCTCGCGCTTGCCACCTTGACGGAGCGGCCCGCGTACGTCCGGTACCTGCAGACGAACCGCCCCTGCTGCGGCATGGAAGAGGGGCTCGAGGCAGCGGGGGTAGGCGTCATCCTGCCGGATTGGGACCGGCGCCGGCGCCGCGCCGCCCTCGCCCATGATCTGACCATCCTTGGCATGCCCACCGGCCCGTCCGCTCCATGTCCATTGGCCGGCGACACCGGCTCGATCCTGGGCTGGTGCTATGTCCTGGAGGGTAGCCGCCTCGGTGCCCAGGTCATTCTGCAAACCGTGGAAACATCTACGGACCCCGACGTGCGCGATGCTACGCGCTTTCTGCGGCACGGCATCGGGCAGTCGCTTTGGCAAGGCTTCAAGACCGTGCTCTCGCAGATCGACGATGACGAGGTGGCGATCATGCGGGCCTGTTCGGCGGCCGAGGCCGCGTTCGAGGCGTTCCTCGCCGGCTATGCCGCCCCGGCGGCGTAAGGCGGTTCAGGCCATCGGGACGGTGACCTCGATGCGCAAGCCGGGCTGGTTGTCCGTATAGGCGATCGTGCCGCGCAATTGCGAGACCAGCGCGTCCATGATGCGGGAACCGAAGCCTTTGCGGGCGGACGCCTTGCCAGCGCCCCGGTCGGCGACGATCAGGTGCAGGTGGGTACGATCCTCCGCCAACCCGATCTCGATGGGGCCGGCCGCGCCGTCATAGGCGTGCTTGTTCGAATTGATCAGCAACTCGGTCAGCACCAGGCCAAGGGTCACGGCCCGGTCGGTGGAGACGATCGACGGCGACAGGTTCAAGGTCAGGTGCTGGCTCCAATCCTCGCCCATGAACGAGACCGTATCCGCACATAACTCCTCGATGTAGCGTGCGACATCGACCAGTTCGATCTGGTCGCCGCGATAGAGCCTGCGATGGACCAGCCCGACCGCGCTCAGGCGCCGGCAGGCCTCGTCCAGGGCCACGTGCAATTCGGGATTCTCCGACGCGCGGGCTTGCAGGTTGAGGAAGGCGGACACGAGTTGCAGGCTGTTCTGCACCCGATGATGCACTTCGCCGACCAGGAAATCCTTCTGCTGCAGCAGCAGGTCCTTGTCCGACAGGATCACCGTCAGTTGCCGATTGAGTTCGCGCACGCGACGGTTCTGTTGGATGTCGAGCAAGGCCGCCCGCAGGCGCTTCGCCGCTTCGACCTCCGGCAGGACCCAGTTGCGGGCGCGCCCGCGCACCGTCTCGCGCCAGGCCTCGAACGAGGCACGGGGCGTCAACGGACCGTGCGCGTCGCTGGCGGCAGTGGTCTTGTGCGGATTGCCGGCCCAGTTGACGGTTTCGATCTGCTCCACTCTGAACCAGATCAGCACCCACGGCTCGTCGGCCGACAAGGTGACGCCCAACATCCCGCTGCCGGCGTTCTGAAATGCCTTGGCGGGCGGGTAGATGTCGGACAGTTCGTCGGTCGACAGGACCGGTTCGCTGATCCGGGCGACGAGCCACGCAGCGAGCGCGCGGACGTCGCCGTCGCCGGGGCAGATGCCATGCATGACCAGTTCGCAGCCACGCAATACCGCGATGCCGTCGGCCGCCATCATCCGGCCGATTTCGCTCAGATGATGGGACAGGACTTCATCCAGCGCGCCTTCGCGCGACAGCAGCGCAACGATATCGTCCTCGAAACCGCGCAAACGGATCCGTTGGCGATAGCCCTCGGCCTCCTTTTTCGCCTTGATCTGGCGGGCGAGGTTGCCTGCCAGAGACCGGCACGCGGCCCGCGCGTCGTAGGTCAGGGTCCGCGGCGTGTCGTGATGGCAGGCGATCAGCCCCCAGAGCGAGCCGTCCTTGACGATGGAAATCGAGGCGGAGGCGCCGACGCCCATGTTGGCCAGATACTGCAGATGCACCGGCGATACGCTGCGCAGGCTGCTGTCGCTCATGTCCAGCGGTGCGGCCGCGTTGGGCCGGAGAGCGACGGGGGCGTAGGAAACGTCGGGGATCACGCGGATCGTATTGCGGACGTACAGGGCCCGCGCCTGCTGTGGGATGTCGGATGCCGGGAAATGCTGATTGAGGAAGGAATGCAGGTCGCGCCGCTTGTCCTCGGCCAGCACCCGGCCGGCCCCATCATCCAGAAAGCGATAGATCATCACGCGGTCGAAGCCGGTCAGGCGCCGGAACTCCCGGGCGGCCTTCTCGCACAGAATGGCCAGCGAGGCGGCCTGCTCAAACCCGGTTGCCGCCGCGGCCAGCCCGTCCAGCACCAGCGACGTGGGGACGTCCACCGCGGCGGCGGTCTCCAACTCGACGACGATATAGGGCGCGCTGAAATGGGCGCTGACATCCAGACGCTCGCCCGCGGAAGTCCCGATGCGTCCGATGAAACCCCCGGCTCTTCCGGGCTCGCTCATCGCCCCCGCCAGCGTGCTTAACCGCTCGCCGATCAGCAGGTGCAGCGGCTGGCCCTCCCAGGCGGCGACGCCGAGGCGCCCCTCGATATCGCCGGCCACGTGCCGGACGCGGCGCCACTCGCTATCGGCGACCAGCATCATGCCGTGGGGCTGGATCGAGCCCGGGACATGGATCGGCTCTTGGTCGCACGCATCGAGATCGACGACGTTCGAGAGGGCGGGATTTTCACTGGCCAAGACCACATTCCTCGCACAAAGGCGGGAGCACGGCGCACTCTCAGTCGTCTACGCCCAGGATCTCGGCAAACGATCGAAGACCCTAACAGGCGCAGCTTCGGAACCAAAGGACTGTTACGGGAAAAATCCTCCGACATTGCAACCCGTCGGGCACCGCACGGGCCCTGGCCGCAACCGGCGGTTTGGCACGGGGCATCGCGCTCATGCTATGCTGTGCGGACGACCTTGCCGACGTCTTCGAGAGCCAGCTTTGGAATACGAATGGACCTGCCGCTGTTGCGGTCAGACTTTCCACTCCCTGACACAGCCACCGCGGGAAGAGCGATGGCCGGGATGACGATCGTGAGAAACGAGCGTTTCATCGTCTCACATCTATGCCGGCCGAGGATCAATCCATCAGCTTGCGCGAGAAATACGTCATCTCCATTGCCGTCGTCCGGGCTTTTTCCTTGAGGTTGGCGCCCGCGCCGTGGCCGCCTTCGGTCACTTCGTAGAACAGGTACGGCGCCCCCAGTTCGGCGAGCTTGGCCGCGAACTTGCGCGCGTGCTGCGGGCCGACGCGGTCGTCCTTGGTGGTGGTCCAGACGAACGGTTCCGGATATTTCACCCCGGGCTTCAAGTTGGCGTAGGGCGAGATCGAGGCGAGGAATGCGCGTTCCTCCGGGTTGGCGACGGTGCCGTACTCGCCGACCCAGGACGGGCCGGCCGCGATCTTCTCGAAGCGCAGCATGTCCAGCAGCGGCACCTGGATGTCGACCGCGTTCCACAGGTCGGGCCGCTGGGTGAACTCGACACCCATCAGCAGGCCGCCGTTGGAACCGCCCTGGATGCCGAGCCGGCGCGGGCTCGTCACCTTCGTCTGGATCAGGTCCTCCGCCACCGCGGCGAAGTCGTCGTAGATCTTCTGGCGATGGGTCTTCAGCCCGGCATCGTGCCACGCCGGGCCGAACTCGCCGCCGCCGCGGATGTTGGCGACCACGAAGACGCCGCCGCGCTCCAGCCACAGCTTGCCGACGTTGGCGGAATAGAACGGCGTGATCGAGACCTGGAAACCGCCATAGGCGTAGAGCACCGTCGGATTGTTGCCGTCCAGTGCCATACCGGCCGGGTGCACGACGAAATACGGGATCTTCGTGCCGTCCTTGGACGTCGCCTGCTTCTGCTCGACCACGTCCTTCGAGGCGTCGAACTTGGCCGGCAGCGCCTTGACCGTGGTGGACCCGCCGAGCGCCGTGTCGGCCAGCAGCACCGAAGAGGGCGTCAGGAAACCGGTCACGCTCAGGAACGCGTCCTCGCCATGGGCCTCGGTATCGAGGATGTCGATCGCGCTATTGTCCGGCAGGTCCAGCTTGCGCTCGCTCCAGCCGCCCTCGGCGGTCGGGGTGTAGACCGAGGCACGGCCCTTGACGTTGTCCAGCATGGTCAAGATCAGGTGGGAGCGGGTCGAGGCGATGCCGTCGAGCGACTCGCGTGGGCCCGGCGCATAGACCAGGGTCGGCGCCAGATGCTGCGGATCGGCCGCGACCGCAGCCAGGTCCATCGAGACGAGCGAGCCCTGGGCGAAGCTCTTGCCGCCGGCCGACCAGTCCTGCTCCAGCTTGACCAGCAGGCGGCCGGCGACCAGGTCTGCGACATGGGCCTTCAGGGGCAGGGCGAGCTTCACCGCCTGGCCGCCCTGGACCAGATAGGTCTCGGATTCGAAGAAGCTGATGCCGCGCTCGATGAACACCGCCTTGTGCCCGGCACCATCCTCCAGCGTGGTCGGGCTGACCTCGGTGTCGCTGGGTTTGCCGCGGAAGATCTCGTGGGCGGCCGACAACTTCTGGCCGCGCTTCAGCGCCTTCACCACATAGGGGTAGCCGGCGGTGGTCAGCGTGCCCTTGCCCCAGTCGCGGGCGACCAGGATTTCGTCCTCGCCGGTCCAGGTGGCGGCCCCCTTGCTCTTGGGCAGGGTGAAGCCGCCCTTGACGAACTGGCCGGTCGCCAGGTCGAATTCGCGGGTCGTCACCGCATCCTCGCCGCCGTCCGACAGGCTGACCAGGCAGACCCGCTCGTCCGGCCGCCGGCAACTGGCGCCGTGCCAGACCCAGTTGGCCTTTTCGGTCTTGGCGAACTGGTCCAGGTCGAGCACCGTGGTCCAGGCCGGATCGGGCTTGCGATATTCGGCAAGGTTGGTCTTGCGCCAGACGCCGCGCACATGGTCGGCGTCCTGCCAGAAATTATAGACGGCACCGTCGAGGAAGCGGGGTGTGGGGATGCGGTCCTTCGCCTCGGCGATCTCGAGCGCCTGGTCGTACAGCGTCTTGAAGCGGACATCCTGTTCCAGGACGCCCACGGTCTTGGCGTTCTCCGCCTTGACCCAGGCGTCTACGCGCGGGCTGCTGACGTCCTCGAGCCAGATATAGGGATCGGCAGGATCCGGTGTCGGCGTGGCGGCAGGGGCGGGGCGGATGCCCACCAGGCCCAGCATGGACAAAGCGAGCGCGAGCTTCAGGTGACGCAAGATGGATGGCCCCGGATCCGTTTCGATCGCGCGACGCTAGCCATAAAGCGGATCCCGGGCAAGGTTGGGAGCGGGCATCGCCAGCGCGGGGAGCGGATGCTAGAAGCAAGGCTCCGCGGGCAGCGACGTGGGGTGCGGTGATGGCCGATCAGGCGCAGTTCGATACGGTGCGGCAGGCCCTGGCCCGACGGGACTTCGACGAGGCGCTGCGGCGCCTGGGCGATCCGTCGCAGGATGTCGAAGCGCTGGCGCTCGCCGGCTTGGCCTGGACGGGCCTGCGGCAATTCGACCGGGCCGCCGCCTGCTATGGCGCGGCCCTGCGCCTGGCGCCGGACCGGTTCGACCTGATGAGCAATCTCGGCAGCGTGCTGGTCGATCTCGACCGGTTCGGCGAGGCCCTGGCCCTGTTCCAGCAGGCCCGGGCGGTGGCGCCCCGCAATGCCCGGGTCATCGCCAACCTGGCCAACCTGCTCGATTTCGCCGGCGCGCTCGACGACGCGCTCGTGGCCCATGCGGCGGCGCGCGCGCTCGACCCGGCCGATGGCGAAATTGCCCGCAACCAGGCGATGACCCTGCTGCGGGCCGGGCGGCTGGCCGAGGGCTGGCCGCTGTTCGAGCACCGCCGCCGGGCGGTGGATCCGACCGAAGCGACCGTGCCGCGCCTGCCGCCGCTGGCCGGTGCGCCCTCGCTCATGGGCAGACGGATCCTGCTGTTCCACGAGCAGGGGTTCGGCGACACGCTGCAGATGCTGCGCTATGTCCCGCTACTGGCGGCGTCCGGGGCGACGTTGGTGCTGCGCATACCGCCGCCGCTTTCCCGCCTGGCTGCCGGAATGGCGGGCGTCGCGGCCGTGATCGACATCGACGAGGCGCCCGGACCGCTCGATTACCAGGCGCCGCTGATGAGCCTGCCGCTGCTGTTCGCCACTACGCTCGACGACATCCCGGCGACGCCCTACCTGCGGGCCGATCCGGTTGACGCCGCGCCCTGGGGCGAACGGCTTGCCGGCCTGCCCCATCCGCGGGTCGGGCTGGTCTGGGCCGGCTCGCCGGAGGGCGGGCTCGATCATCGGCGCAGCATGCCGTTCGCCGATCTGGCGCCGCTGTTCGCCGTGCCGGCCGGCTTCGTCAGCCTGCAGATCGGCCCGGCCGCTGCCGACTGGGCGCCGCCGGACGGCGCTGCAGCACTGAACGCGGCACCCTGGCTCCATGATTTCGCCGACACGGCGGCCCTGCTGAGCCGGCTCGACCTGTTGATCACGGTCGATACCTCGGCCGCCCATCTGGGCGGGGCGCTCGGGCGGCCGGTCTGGATGATCAGCCGATTTTCCGCCTGCTGGCGCTGGCTGACGCTGCGAGGCGACAGCCCCTGGTATCCGACCTTGCGGGTGCTGCGCCAACCCTATCCCGGCCGTTGGGAGCCGCCGATCGCGGAGGCCGCGCGCTGGCTTGCCGGCGGCGCCGTCTGAGCCGGGGGCGATGGCGAACACCGGGCAGCAAAAAGGCCCGGAGCTTCCTCCAGGCCTGTCGGGATGGGTTGCCCGTTCCGTCTCAGGGCTTGCAGATCGGGCAACTGTGCGGGCCGGTCATGACGCTGCGCCGCTGCACGCGCGTCGCCAGTTCGACCGCATCGTCGCGGTCCTCGAAGGGGCCGTGCCATTTCGTGCCGTGAATGACGTTGGAGACATGTTCCGCATGGCAGCGCGGGCATCTCGACGAGTGGATCCACAAGGCAGAACCCGTGAAATTCTCATGCACCCAGAACGATTCCATATCTTAACGAACCTCTCGACCTCGACGGCCTCGCGCGTTCATGGCCGTCTTCACGAGGGAGAACGTTAGAACCCGTTCGCAGTTGCAGCATGGCGCGTAAAGGCCGCGCGCCAAAACGTCGCTAGACCATGACGTCGATCGGACGGTGCAGGTCCGGTCGCGCCATCAGCGCGTCGCGCGCAACCGTGAGGATGCAGCGGGCGCCGTCCCAGATCTCGACATCCTCGCCAGGGAATTCGTCGGCGGCACCGATGATGGCGAGTTCGTCGTCGAGATATTGGATTTCGTGCCGGCCGGTGACATGGTCGTTTTCGTCGATGATATAGAAGCGGTATCGGGGCATCTCAGTCTCCAGTCAAAAACCGGAGATAAAATTGCCCAGGCGGCAAGTGGTTCCATGAATAGATTGCACATGGAGCCGTCGATGGCGATCAGTCGCGGGCGGACTGATATTCCATGACGAGAGGGCGGGCGGCCCGGACCAGACGCGTGCCCTCCCAAAGCTCTGAATCTCCACGGGGAATCCGCGTCCGGCTCGCGGCCAGCGCCGCCTCGTCGTCCTCGCACGGCAGATCGATCCGCGCCTTGATGCGCCCCGCGCGGTCGAGAAGATAGAGATGATACTCCCGCATCAAGAGCGCTCCGCAGGTAAAACTGGACATTAACGAGAGGTTAAGACTATCTCGTGAAAGAGTTCAACCACGGAATAGTGACAATTTTAGATAGTAACAAAGGTGACAGCGCGGAAGGCGGTCGATGCGTTCGGCCGACGGGTCGCTTCATCGAGATGCTTGGCAGCAGGCCCATCCGGCTTTTGTTCTCCGGCATTGTCTGATTACGGATACCCGCCAGGCCCGTGGAGGCGCGGGATGGGCAGACCGGGGCGGAGCCTTGGATCGAATATGCGGGCACCCGGCTATTCTATGCCGGAGGTCACACCCTCGGGAGTACGTTCACGGGGAAAGCAGGGCCGCTACGGACTGGATCGACAATTGAAGATGTCGCGACATTTCCGTGCATTCCTCTCGCAGGAGTTGCCGGAATGACGTTGCATGCTCGATAAGGGGATGCTTAAGCCGACCTGATGGCGATCGACAGGAACGAGCGCGATTGCCGGCCGAATCTTCGACTTGGAAACTGGTGCCGCCTGCGTGACTCGAACACGCGACCCCCGCATTACGAATGCGATGCTCTACCGGCTGAGCTAAGGCGGCTTACCGTTTCGGGGCGGGCGCCGTAAGCGCTGCCCTTCGACTGTCGAAGCGGCGCGGAACATGACAGAAGCCGCGCGGCCATGCAATTGCACAAATGAGGGAGCGCCCCTGCAACAAAACCGGGAGCGTGCCGGACGCGCGCCAGAGCGTCAGGTGCCGTCCCGGGATGCGGTTGCCGGCGCCGTGGGGTCGAGGATCGTCGTCTCGCCGGGCGGCAGGATGTCGATCCGGTCGGCACGCGTCCCTTCGGTCCGGTCGGGCGTGCGCCAGGCCAGCGAATCGAAATTATGGCAGCTCGGGCACAGCGGCTCCCAGCCGTGGGTCTCGGCCCCGCAGGCGCCGCACACCCAGGTCGGATCGGCCTCGCCGCGCACGGCGCGCTCCAACCACAGCTGGCGCGCCTCGCCGTTGCCGTGCTCGCCCTGTTCCAACTCGGCCATCAGGTGGCTGAGCCGGCCCGACCAGGGGCCGGGCCCCTGGGCGCCGGCATGACCCAGATGACGCCGAGCCTCGCCCCACAGGCGCGCGTTGAGCGCGATGGCGGCGGCGGCCAGATGGCTCTCGGGGTCGGACGGACGCAGCTCGACCAGCCGCTCGAACCGTTTCAGCCGCTGCACCGGCGCTTCCGAGGCCAGCAGCTGGTCATAGGCTTCGGCCACCTGGGGATGGCCGGTGCGGACCCAGGCGGTCTCGAGCGCGCGCAGACCCTTGGCGGCACGGTTGCCGTCGCGCAGCAGGCGGGCATAGTGGGTCGCGGCCGGGGCGAAGCCGTCGTCGAGGCCGTGGGCCTGTGCGGCATAGCTGAGCGCGTCGCGGGCGAGGCCTTCGCCGGCGGCGCGGCGGCTGTGGGCGATCAGCAGGGTCGCCTGGTAATGCCGACCGGTCTCGGCGCTGATGGCGCCCTTCTTCACCGCCTGCTTCAGGGTCGCCGTCGCCTTGCGCCATTCCTGCGCGCGGGTCTCCAGCGCCAGCTGGCTCTGCAGCACCCAGGCGGTCGAGGGCTTCAACTCGTTGGCCCGGGTCGTCAGCTTGAGCGCGGTCGCGTCGTCGCCGCGCTTCAGCGCCTGCAGGATCAGGCCGCGCAGGCCCAGGAATTCGGTCTCCGGATCGCCCAGCATGGCGGAGAACTCGCCCTCGGCCATGGCGCTGTCGCCACGCATCAGGGCTGCCTGGGCCGACAGCAGGCGGGTCAAGGGCGGGCTGTCCAGCTGGCCCTTGCGGAACATCAGCTCCGCCCGCTTGTGCAGCCGTTCGGCCGCGCGCGCGTCGCCGGCGGCGACCGCGACCAGGCCGGAGGTCAGCGCGCGATAGCCTTCGAGCCGCCGCTGGTCGCGCCGCCGCCCGGCAAGATGGCGCGGCGCGCGCGTCAGCCGGGCCAGCAGCGACAGGAGGAACCACAGCACCGTGACGAGGACGACCAGCGCCAGGACGGCGACGCCCAGCGCCATCTCGATGCGCCAGCCGAGCCAGGTGATGCCGATCGTGCCGGGCCGGTCGGCGAAGAACACGGCCGCGGCCACGACCACGATGATCAGGACGATCGCCGGCAGGATGCGCAGCGCGCGCCTCATGGCCGGGCGCCCTGGTCCGACGCCGGCGGCGCTTGCAGCCGCTGGGTCGCGGCGGCGCTCAAACGATCGACTGCCTGTTCGACCGCGAGCCGATCCTGCGCCTGGTCGAGCCAGGGCTTGGCGATCTCGCCCGCCCGGCCGTCCAGGGCCTTCATCGCCTCGACCGCGCCGGCGAGGTCGCCGGATTTGAGCGCCGCAGCCGCGATCGCCAGGCTGCGGTCCGGGCCGGGCGGCAGCTTGTCGCCGCCGCTGCCGTCGTCGATCCGCCGCACCGTCACCAGCTTCTGCGCCCGCGCCTCGATGCGCTGCCACAGGCCGGCGTCGGCCGACGGCGCCTGCGGCTGGTTGATCGCCGCCGGCAGGTTGTCCAGCTGTGCCGCAAGGACCGCCCGGCCGGTCACGCCGCGGGCGGCGAACTTGTCGAGGATCGCCAATGACGGTGCCGCCGCCGGATCGTCGCCGGCCGATGCCTTCAGCACAGCGACCGGACCGTCGAACGGGCCGGACCCGGCGAGCCGGTCCTTCAGTTCGGCCACCGCCAGCACGGCCGCCTTCTCGTTGCGCTGGGCGGTCGCCTGTTGCTGGACCTGGGCCTCCAGCTTGGCGATCCGATTGGTCGCGTCGCCGAGGCTCGCCGACAGGCGCTGCACGTCTGCGGCCATCGCCTGTACCGCGGCAGGGTCGGCCGCAGGCTTTGCCTCCAGCGCCTTCAGCCGCTGCTGCAGCCCGTCGACGGTGTCGGTGGCCGCCTGCATGCGGGACTCGTCCGCGTCGAGCCGGGCCGCGACGCCGCTGTCGGCGGGCGATGCCGGCGCGGATTGGGCAGAGATCGGATTGGTCGGGGCGATGCCGCCCGCATTGGCGGTAGCCGGCGCGCTGGCCGCCGGCTCAGGAGCGGGCGGGGGTGTCGGATCCGGTGCCGCGACAGGCGCCGATGCCTGTGCCTGGGCCGGTGGCGCTTCGACCGCCGGCGTGCTTTGGGCAATCGTCGTCGGCGCCGGCTTTCCGTCGATGAAGCCGGCGGCGGTCAGCCGTTCCTTGACCTGCGGCGTCACCAACGCGATACCGCCGGCCGCGATCACGATGACGGCCGCGGCGAGCGCCAGCGGCTTGGCCCGCGAGCGATGCCGAGGCGGCGCCGGCGGCGGATCCGGGATGAACGTCGGTTCGATCCGGGGGTCGACGGGCGGTTCGGTCAAGAAGTCCTCCTTGGAGCGCGCCGACGGAACGAGCCGGAGCAGGGCCGCCTGGGTCGGTTCGTCCGCGACATGGATCTGCGCGAGCTTGAGATCGCCCAGCGCGTCGGCGACCGCCGGGCTGAGGCACCAGGCCACGAGCGCTTCGGCGCCGAGAGCCGACAGCCGCATCAGGGCCGCGAACTGGCGGGCCGTTCGGGGAGAGAACAGCAGCACGCCGTCCACTGTTCCGGCCGTCAGCGCCGCGCGCGTCTCGGGCGCCAGTTCCTTCGCCGGCTCGGCGGCATAGAGCGTCGCCCGGCGGACGGTGAAGCCGGCCTGTTCCAGGCGCTGCGCCAGGTCGCCGGCCACTTCGCTGCCGGTCACATGCAGCAAGACCCCCTCGTCGGGGCGCCGGTACTTCGCCACCAGGGCCGCCAGCGCCGCGACGTCGCCGTCGGCGCTCTCGATCCGCGCGAAGCCCTGCTCGCCGGCGACGGCCGCGGTGCGATCGCCGACCGCGAACGCGGCGATGTCGCGCCGGTCGGACACGGCGGCGAACGCGCGTACGCCGTTGCCGCTGGTGAACAGCAGCCCGGTGATGCCGTCGAGATCCGGGGCGGCGCCGTCGCGAAACCGGATGGTCAGCAGCGGGTCCAGCAGGACGGAATGGCCGGCGGCGGTCAACAGGTCCGCGAGTGGGCCGGCGTCGAGAGCGGGGCGGGTCACCAGCAGCTTCATCGGCAAACCTCGGGCTCGGGCGAAGGGGGCAGGCTAGCGGACGGGGGCGTCGGGCACCGGCAGGTCGAAGAAGCCGCTGCCGGCGCGCGCGCGCAACGCCGCGCCGGCAGCGCGGCCGAGCGCCGCCGCCTCGGCAGGAGAACCGCTCCGGACGTCGGCATGCCCGACTGTGCCGTCGGGTGTCACGATCAGGCTGCGCAGCCGCAGCACGCCGGCCGCGTCCAGTTCCGCGAGCGCCGCGATCGGCGTCTTGCAGGAACCGTCGAGACTGGCCAGCAGCGCGCGCTCGGCCGCGACCCGGATCGCGGTCGGTTGATGATTGAGCGGGCGCAGATAGGCCTCGACCCTGGGGTCGGCCGCCCGGCGCTCGATGCCGATGACGCCCTGGGCCACGGCGGGCAGCATCAGCTCGGGCGGCAGGATCTGGGTGATCCGGTCGGTCTGGCCCAGGCGCTTCAGCCCGGCGGTGGCCAGCAGGGTGGCGTCGACCTGGCCCGACGCCAGCTTGGCCAGGCGCGTGTCGACATTGCCGCGGATCGGCACGACGGAAAGATCGGGGCGCAGGCGAAGCACCTGCGCCTGGCGCCGTAGCGAGGCGGTGCCGACCACCGCGCCGGGGCGCAGCGACAGGAGGTCGGCCGCCTGATCGGAAAAGAACGCGTCGCGCGGATCCTCGCGCTCCAGGAAGCAATCGATGACCAGGCCGTCCGGCAGCCAGGTCGCGACATCCTTCATGGAATGAACCGCGAGATCGACCCGGCCGTCGATCAGCGCGTCCTCGATCTCCTTGGTGAACAGGCCCTTGCCGCCGATCGCGGCCAGCGTCCGGTCGGTAACGGCATCGCCCGTCGTCCGGATGATCGAAATGGCGACGGCATCGGGCGATGCCAGCTCGGGATGGGTTGCCATCAGCAGGGCGCGCACCATCTCGGCCTGGACCAGGGCGAGGGCGCTGCCGCGGGTGCCGATGCGCAGCAGGGGGTGGTCGGAACTCATGCCATCTGTTTATCGCCGTCGACCGGCCTTGTCGCCTGCATTCCTGACGACGGAGGCAACAAGGTCGCGCGCATCGGTCTCGCCGCCCCCGCCCGGCTGCGCTATCCTGTTGGAAAAGAGGGAGGAAGCGCGGGCCATGGCGTCCGATTTCATAAGGCGGACCCTGATCGCGCTCCTGGCATCCGGCCTGTGCGGTGCCGCCGCGCATGCCGACGCGCCGACCACGGACGGGCCGGCGCCCCAGCAGTTGATCCAGCTCGCCCGCGACGCGACCGGCGGGGCGGCGTGGGATCAGGTGCGGATCCTCCACCGCTTCATGACGCTGCAGGCCGGCGGGCTCGAAGGCTCGATCGAAACCTGGGTCGATCCCGCCCGCGGGCGGTCGGCCAGCCATTATGTGCTGGGACCGGATTCGGGTGCCGTCGGCTGGGACGGCCGAACCGCCTGGAGTGCCGACTGGGCGCATCGGGTCCATTTCGACGAAGGCGCCGACCTCGCCCTGCTGCGCAGCACGTCATTCTCGGCCAGCTTCGGCTTCCTGCAACCCGACCGGCTCAAGGTTCCGGGCCAGGCGGTCGGCGTTCGGACCGAGGGTGGCAAGAGTTTCGACCTGGTGCGGCTGTCGCCGCCGGGCGGCGCGCCCGTCGTGGTCTGGTTCGAGCGCACTTCCCACCTGCCGCTGAAACTGATCGTCGAGCGGAACGAGCCGGTGACGATCCGGATGATCGATTGGCGCCGGGCAGGGGCGCTGGTGCTGCCGTTCACGATCGAGACCTCGAACGGCATCACCCGCTACGACACGGTGGCCAAGCTCGATCATGCGGCCTACGAGGGGGCCGGTGATCCCGATCCGTTCGCGCCGCCGCCGGCCCCACCGCCGGACTATGTTCTGGCCGACGCCAAACCCGCGGTGATGCCGCTGGAGCCGATCGGCACCGCCGTGCTGGTCGACGTCATGATCGACGGCCGCGGTCCCTATCCCTTCGCGCTCGACAGCGGCAGCAGCGACGTCATCGATACCGGCCTCGCCCGCGAATTGGGCCTGCCCGTCGCCGGTGCGTTCCACGGACGCGGCGCCGGCGAGCGGGCGGTCGACGTCGGCCTGACCCGGGTCGCGGCACTGGCGGTCGGCGACCTCACGCTGCGCGACCAACTGCTGCGGGTCGTGCCGCTGGACTTCGATCTCAGCGGCAGCAAGCCGGCCTATCGCGGCCTGATCGGGTTCGAGCTGTTCGACCGGCTGATCGTCCGGCTCGACCACGAGCTCCGGCAATTGACCCTGACCGAACCCTCGGGCTGGAACTATGCCGGCGACGGCAAGCTGGTGCCGTTCCGTTTCCACGGCCGGATCCCGATGACCGACGGGATCCTCGATCTGATCCCCGGCCGCTTCACGCTCGATACCGGCCAGGGCAATTCCCTGACGCTCTACCGGCCTTTCATCGAGGCAGCCGGCATCACCAACAAGTATCCGCCGAAATTCACCACGATCGTCAGCGAGGGCGTGGGCGGCACGGTCACCGCCGGGGTTGCGCGCGCCCATCTGCTGAAGCTGGGGCCGGTCGACGTTTCGGCACCGGTGATCTATCTGTCCCAGCAGCGCGCCGGGGCCTTCGCCGATCCGGAGATCGCCGGCAACGTCGGCGAGGGCGTGTTCGAGCGCTTCAACGTGACGTTCGACTACGGCCGCCGCCAGGCGTTCTTCGAGCGCACGCCGCATTATGGCGACGGCGATTCGCTGCGCCTGCTGACCCTCAAGCGCGAGCAGGCGGGCCTGCGGGTGCTGAGCGTGCTGCCGGGCGGCCCGGCCGCCGATGCCGGCATCCGGGCCGGCGACGTGATCGAACTGCTCGAGGGCAGCGAGGCGCAATATCTCGATTACTGGGTGCTGCGGCGCATGTTCTCGCGTCCGGCCGGCACCCGCCTGCGCCTGCATGTCCGGCGCTCGGGCGCCACGTTCGACGTCATCATCGTGCTGGGCCGCGCGGTGTAGGGGCTGCCATCCGCAGCACTGCCGGTTGTTCCGGGCCCGGCGCGCGCGTATATCCGGTGGCATGAGAATTCTCGGCATCGAGACGAGTTGCGACGAGACCGCTGCGGCCGTGGTGACGGAGACGGGAGTGGGCGCCGCCCGCATCCTCGCCCATACCGTGCGCGCCCAGCTGGCCGAGCACGCGCCCTATGGCGGCGTCGTGCCGGAGATCGCGGCCCGTGCCCATCTCGACTATCTGGACGACGTGATCCGCGCGACGCTGGCGGAGGCCGGCCTGGGCCTGGGCGACCTCGACGGTATCGCGGCCACCGCCGGGCCGGGGCTGATCGGCGGCGTCATGGTCGGGGCGACCACGGCCAAGGCGCTGTCCTTGGTCACCGGCCTGCCGTTCATGGCGGTCAACCATCTGGAAGCCCATGCGCTGACCGTGCGCCTGACCGACGACGTGCCGTTTCCCTATCTGCTGCTCCTGATCTCCGGTGGCCATTGCCAGTTGCTGATCGTCGAGGGGGTCGGCCATTACGTTCGGCTCGGCACGACGATCGACGACGCGGTCGGCGAGGCTTTCGACAAGACCGCGAAGCTGCTGGGTCTGGGCCATCCCGGCGGGCCCGCGGTCGAACGGGCCGCGGCCACCGGCGACGCCGCCCGCTTCGCCTTGCCGCGCCCGATGCTGGGCCGCGCCGGCTGCGATTTCTCCTTCTCCGGTCTCAAGACCGCGGTGCGTCAGGTACAGGCGGCCCTGTCGCCCGGCGACACCCAGGCGATCCGCGACCTGGCCGCGTCGTTCCAGCAGGCGGTCGCCGACAGCCTGGCCGATCGCTGCCGGCGCGCCATCGATCTGTTCAAGGACCGGCATCCGGATGGACGCCATCTGGTCGTGGCCGGCGGCGTCGCCGCCAATGGGGCGATCCGCGCGGCACTGGCCGGGGTCGCGGCACGGGCCGGGCTCGAACTGGCGGCGCCGCCGGCGGCGCTGTGTACCGACAATGGCGCGATGGTCGCCTGGGCCGGCCTGGAACGGCTGCGGCTCGGTCTGGTCGATCCGCTCGATTTCGCCGCCCGGCCGCGCTGGCCGCTCGACGCCAGCGCGCCCAAGGCGGCCTTCGCCGGGGTAAAGGCATGACCCGCTTCAAGGATATCGGCGTTGTCGGCGGCGGCGCCTGGGGCACCGCACTCGCCGCCACCGCGCAGCGGGCAGGGGCCCGGGTGACGCTCTGGGCGCGCGAGGCGGATGTCGTGGCTTCGATCGCCGAGCGCCACGAGAACGTGTCCTTCCTGCCCAGTGTCACACTTCACCCGTCGATCGCGGCGACCGGCGACCTCGGCCGGGTGGCACGCGCCGACGCGCTGCTGCTGGTCGTGCCGGCGCAATATGTCCGGACCACCGCACAGGCACTGGCCGCCGTCCTGCCGGATTCGACGCCGATCGTGATCGCCGCCAAGGGCATCGAGATGGGCAGCGGCGCCACCATGGGCGAGGTGC
>NZ_DASZBY010000129.1:0-38489 GCF_035943795.1 Aliidongia sp.
CAGACAAAACGCGGACAGGCATTGCTAGGATTGTATGCTAAAGCAATTAGTTGCTAAATTCTATGCGGTGTGACACACGAATCGCGCTGGGTCTAATGGACTCTGCTATTCGCCATGGGGCGGCGTGGATGATATTCTGCGCTAAATCAGTCTATGAGGGCTTCACATGGGTGACGGCACTGTTCGCTTTCCTCCTCTCGGTCAGGCGGAAATGGTGCCGGTTGAACTCCTTGACTTCGACGAGAACAATCCTCGCTTCACGCCAGACAAACGGCCCTCCGACTCGGGTGATAGCGCGGTCGTCTCCATGCTTGCGACATCAGCGGACCTGTCGGAACTTATTCAGTCCATATCGACCAGCGGCTATATCAACATCGAGCCATTGATCGTTATTGAGCGCAACGGTCGCCTCACGGTGCTGGAGGGCAATCGACGTCTTGCGGCCGTCAAGGCCCTGCGTGATCCAGAACTGGCCAGGGCGGCGCGTATCTCCACCCCACCAATGGAATCAGCACAGCGCGAAACGCTGAACGAGCTATTGTCCTATCGCGTAGCCACCGAGGATGAAGCGCGAGACTTGATTGGCTTCAAGCATATTAATGGCCCACAATCTTGGGATGCCTTCGCAAAGGCTCGCTTTGCTGCACGATGGCTGAACGACGAGCACCGTAAGAGGGACGCCGGCCAACAGTACTTGACGCTGCAACAGATCGCCAGTCGAATGGGCGACCAACACATGACCATACACAGGATGGTCGTCGCTCTCTATGTGTTAGATCAAGCCGATCGGAACCATCTCTACGATATCAACGATCGAAAAAAGAAATCCTTCAGCTTCTCTCACCTTTACACGGGGCTTTCTTACGAGGAATTTACCCACTACCTGGGTGTGGATCGACCCGACCGCACCGCTGATCCGAATAGCAATCCAGTCCCTCCGCAGAAGTTCGATGAGCTGCGCAAATTGCTAACTTGGCTCTATGGTTCCAAGGAACGTGACATGGAGCCCGTGGTCAGAAGTCAGAACCCCGACCTTGGGCGACTGCGCGAGGTTCTGGCCTCGCCAGCAGCGATCAGCATCTTGGCCGAACGCAATAACCTTGATGAGGCGATTATCACTGCCACGCCGGTGGACGTCCGATTCCAGAGGCATCTGATCGCCGCAAACGCGGAACTGCAACATGCGGTCTCGACCTTGGAGGGGTTCGATCCCCAAGCCCAGCCTGAGTTGCAAAGGATCGCTGACTCGACAGTAAAGCGCGCAAATATTGTCAAATTTCACATTGATGCGGCGATCTCCAGCATCGCGGCGAACAAGCCGTAAATGATCAATCCGATTGATCCCCCCACGCTCGCCTTAGAGATCGACGATCTCGTCGATTGGCTGGAACTGACCGCACTGTTTAACGCGTTCGGTCTCGCGAGACTCGACGACCTACTTGGTTCGCTGTCGGAGCTGGAAGAAACGGCCGAAGACAATATCGGAGAACACGACCGGCAACGCGAGCAGCTTATCGAGCGGATAGAAAACGAGGTTGAGAAGCGGCGATACATGCTCGGTGAGGCCTATCCCTTCGAACTTACTGCCTCCGGGGAAGAACTTCTTCGCGATGACAACTGGCGTGACTACAAGTTTGCGTTCTACCTCATATGCTTGGTCACGGCCCATGTGACCGGTTCGGCAATCCTTCGTAGACCACCGGTTGGTGAACTGCTGATACGACTGAGAAACGATGCGTTCCAAATCATCGCGACCTTAGGACTGGCGGGCCTGTCGGAGGGGCCGGCCTTTAGCGTTGGCTGGCCTCGGAAAAATGGGGAGACCATCGTCCAACTTCTCACCCGGGCGGCCGCGGCGGGAGGTGGATTCAGCGCCAGAAATCCTCCCGGCCCTTACGTATCACCCCACGAAAAAGATGGTGGCGTCGACGTTATCGCCTGGAAGGCTGAACGCATGCCGCCGCCTACGGCGTTTTATTTTGGACAGACGGCAAGCGGGAAGAACTGGCCAGACAAGCCTGTGGCTGAATATGCGCGCGTCTTCGCAAAAGCCTACATGATTGATCACATGACAGGAAACCTTGTCTACGTCACCGTCATCCCTTATCGGGTAGTGAATGAAGCATTCTGGAATACCCAGCACCTGTTTCACATGGCCATTCTCGATCGGTTACGGCTCCCGCTGCGCGCCTGGCAAGGGGCGCAACTGGCCGCGCAAGGCGTGCTGATCGATGATGCCGACCGTCTCGGCGATCTTATCCAGTGGCTTGAAGACTTTGTTACCTACGCTCAAGCCGCGTGATCGTTGATCAGGACTTCGCGTTCTTTGCGTTTTTTCTGCAGGCTGTACGTGACTGCAAGGTCGTTTATAGTCTGCTGGCTGTAGAGGCTGCGGATTAGCGGGTGATCGTCATAGGTCAGTATCCAGTGCGGGAGCATACCGTCCTGAAGCATGTCGCTGAGCGCGATATGTTTACCCTCGTTCATAGCGTTCAGATAGAGGCGACCGCCGGCCTTGACGTAAGGGGGGTCGACGAAGAAGAGAGTCTGGTTGATCGGCAGGCGGCTGGGCGACCTAGAGAGGAAGGTGAGGGCGTCTTCCTGAGTCAGTTCGATACGGTTTTTCATCGACCCCAACCAGCGAACGCGCTCGGCTAGGGCGTCACGGTTGAAGCGAGCATCGATCTTCCAATTCCCCCGCTGATCATAGCCGCCGATCGGCCCGGCCCCGATCACGATGCCCGAGCGGCTCGTCCTGTTGAGGAAGAAGGTCGCAAAACCCAGGTCAAAGCTGGCCCCGCTGCCGCTTTCTACGATCCGGCGAGACGCGTGCCAAGTTTCAAGGTCGACAGGCGTTTCGAGGATCGCTTCTGCGAAACGATCAGGCTCTTCGAGAATGGATTTCCACGCCGAGTAGACCTTCGGATCGGCGTCGTTGAGGTGGATTTGATCGACGGCGTCCAACTTCAGAAGGATCACCGCTGCGCCAGCTCCGCCGCAGAACGGCTCGGCATAGTAACGCGGCCGAGATGGAAGAGATTCCATGCGGCCGAGCAGATACTTGTACAAAAATGCCTTACCGCCTGGATAGCGGAATGGCGAGATCGAGCGCATGGTCGGTATATCGTCTGCCAATGCGCTCACTGTCTTTGCCTCATCAACCTATTATAGACGCGTCCGCATCGTTATTGAAGCGCAGATCTCCGATTTTGCCTAATATCACTGGAGATTGGTTCGCGTCGATAATCATGTATCTCGAGCACCTTTATCTGGAGTGATCTAGGATGCCCGTGTCTGTTCCACCTTTAAAAGTATTAATCGCCCAGCGGTAGGCCGCGCAACTCGATTCCTGCGCGGTAAGTTCTCGATCGTAGCATATCCGGCCTCGGTCCATCCAAGCCGCAGCGGTACGTCCTGTTTGCAGCCAACTCACTCCAGATCGGACCATCCGCTTCAATTGATGCTTATCCCCCAAGCTTGATCCGCGTCAGCGCCCACAGGCTCTCGATCGTCGGCACCGGCACTTGGCGCCGCCTCGCCAGCTCGATCACCGCCGTCACGATCGGGCCCAGTTCGAGCGGGCGGCCCGCTTCGTAGTCCTGCAGCATCGAGGTCTTGTGGCGCGGCGCCGTGACGCCCTTGGCCAGTTCGGCGTCGACGTCGTCGGCGATCTCGATGCCCCAGGCGTGGGCGACAGCCAGGCATTCGCGCATCAGGCGGGCAAGGGTGCCCAGCAACGCCGGCTCGGCGCGGATCTCGCCCATGGTGCGGCCGGTCAGCACGCTGACCGTGCCCGAGGCGTTGTTGAGCAGCAGCTTCGACCAGACCTCGTCGCGAATCCGGTCGGTCTGGTTGCACGCGATGCCGGACTGGTCGATCGCCTGGACGATCGCGGCCAGCGCGTCGCCGTGTTCGCCGGCCCGGGGTGCGCCCAGATGCAGGCGCAGGCGGCCGGCGTGGTGCGCCACCCCGGGTTCGGTGATCGAGGCCGGGATGTTGATGACGCAGCCGATGGCGCGCTCCGGCCCCAGCGCGCGCCAGACCGCTCCGCCGGGATCGACCGTGTCGAACGGCGTATCGGCCTCCGGCCCGTCCGCCCCGTAGAAATACCACCACGGCACGCCGTTCTGGGCCGAGACGACGAGTGTGCCGGGTCCGAGCAGCGGCGCCAGCCGGGGCGCCAGGGCGGGCAGGGCGTGCGCCTTCACGGTGATGATGATCGCGTCCTGGGGTCCCAGCGCCTGGGGATCGTCGCTGGCCAGCGGCCGGCTCGCCATGCGCTTGTCGCCGGACAGAACGAGCAGGCCGCGCTCCCGGATCGCGCCCAGATGCGGGCCGCGGGCCAGCAGGCTGACCTCATGCTGGCCATGCTCCAGCAGATAGCCGGCGATGACGCTGCCGACCGCTCCGGCACCCACGATGGCGATACGCATTCTATCCCCTCTCCTCGAAGCAGGCCTGCCGCGACAATTAATTACACGATGCCCCCTCGCTGAGGGCAAGCGGACTTCCCAAATGCAGTGTGTAGACTTGCCGCAGGGAGTCAGTGCCGTGATGATCAAATCTCTCGTTTTCGCCGCGATGGCCGGGGTTTTGGCATTGGCGGCTCCGGCTGCCCATGCCGACGGCGGACATGGCGGGGGTGGCGGCTTTCACGGTGGTGGCGGCGGCTTTCACGATGGCGGTGGTTTCCACGGCGGCGGCTTCCACGGCGGTGGCTGGGGTCGCGGCGGCTGGGGCGGCAACGTGTTCATCGGCGGCTATGGTCTCAGCCCCTGGAGCTACGGCTACGATCCCTATTACTATTATCCGCCGCCGGTGGCTTATGCGCCGCCGGTCGCCTATGCGCCCCCATCCGTCGCTTATGCGCCGCCGCCGACGGCACCGGCCTATGACCAGTCCTTCTGCCGCAATTACCAGACCACGGTCGTGGTCGACGGCGTGACCCAGCCCTCCGGCGGCGTCGCCTGCCGCCAGCAGGACGGGACCTGGCGCATCGTTCAATAGCATCGCGATCCCACGATCGGGACATCGGGAGCCGGCTCACGGGATGGGGCCGGCTCCTTGCATTTCGTGCTGCGGCGATCCGCAGCAGGCCGACATGGCTGCCCGGACGAGTTTGGCAGACTGATCCGTCGCGAAATGCTTAGAATGCTCTCCATATCGCACGATGCCCGCATCGCCGCGGCCCCCGGGGCGGCGGCCAGTCCCGAGTTCCCATGATCGATCCGCCGCGCAATCCCCTCCCGCCGGTTTATCGGACCGCGACCGATCCCAAGCTGCGGCTGCTGATCCCGCTGGTCGTGGCCTGCGCGCTGTTCATGGAAAATCTCGATTCCACGATCATCGCCACCTCCATCCCCCAGATCGCCCGCAGCCTGGGTGAAAGCCCGCTGCATCTCAATCTGGCGGTGACGAGCTACCTGCTGAGCCTCGCCGTCTTCATCCCGATCAGCGGCTGGGTGGCCGACCGGTTCGGCGCGCGCAACGTGTTTTGCGGCGCCATCGTGATGTTCACGGTCGGCTCCGCGCTGTGCGGCCTGTCGACCAGCCTCGCCATGCTGGTGGCGACACGGATCCTGCAAGGGTTCGGCGGCGCCATGATGACGCCGGTCGGCCGGCTGATCCTGCTGCGCTCCTTTCCCAAGGAGGCGCTGGTCCAGGCGATGACCTACGTGACCATTCCGGCGCTGATCGGCCCGACCATGGGTCCGCTGGTCGGCGGGTTCCTCACGACCTATGCCTCGTGGCGCTGGATCTTCTACATCAACATCCCGATCGGGCTGGTCGGCATCTATCTGGCCATGCGCTACATCGAAGACGCCAAGATGCCGACGCCGCCGCGTTTCGATTTCGCGGGCTTCGTCATCTGCGGCGCCGCACTCGCCTCGACCGAGCTGGTGCTGGAAAGCGCCGGCCGGCAGCTGGTGCCGCTGTGGGGCGAGATCGCGCTGGTCGCGATCGCGATCGGCGGCATGGCGCTCTATCGCCGGCACGCGCGGCGCACGCCCAATCCGGCAGTCGATCTCAAGATCTTCCGACTGCGCAGTTTCCGCCTGTCGGTCCTGGCCGGCGGCGTCTGCCGCATGGGCCTGAGCGCCGTGCCGTTCCTGTTGCCGCTCCAGCTGCAACTGGGTTTCGGCATGACGGCGATGCAGTCGGGCGCCATCACCTTCGTCAGCAGTCTCGGCGCCATGCTGATGAAATCGGCCTCGCCGCCGATCCTGCGCCGCTTCGGCTTCCGCAAGCTGCTGATCGGCAACGGCGTGCTGGTCGGCTTCGTGATCACCGGCATGGCGGCCTTCACCGACGCGACGCCGCACGTCCTGCTCTATTGCTACTTGCTGCTGTTCGGCTTCATGCGCTCGGTCCAGTTCACCTGCCTCAACACGCTCGGCTATGCCGACGTGCCGCCGGACATGATGAGCCGCGCCACCAGCGTATCGAGCGTGGGCCAGCAGCTGGCGATGAGCTTCGGCGTCGCGATCGGCGCCACCCTGCTGGGGCTGCTGGTCGGCGAAGGCGGCACGGTGACCGCGGCCGAATTCACCATCGTCTATCCATTGATCGCGATCCTGCCGACGTTCGCGTCTCTGTTCTTCACACGGTTGCTGCCGAGCGACGGCATGCAGGTCAGCGGCTATCGGCCCCGCGCCGAAATCCAGGCCCAGGCGGCGAGCGCCAGCCCGACCGTTTCGAGCAACGCGCCGGCGCCGTAGATCGGTGGATAGGAGCGGGTGGCCGCGAAGGCGCTGCTCATGCCCAGCCCGCCCGCGGCCTGGGCGGCGCTGAACCCGAGGGTCGCCAGGCCCCAGGCCTTGCCATGGGACTGCCGATCGACCAGCTCGTGCAGCCGCGCCGAAATCAGCGACGCCAAGCCGGGCGACAACGCGCCGACCAGGAAGGCCGAAAGCGTCAAGGCCAGGGGCGCCGACGTGACGATCGCGAGCGCCACCGCCACGGCCTTGACGAAAAACGCCAGGACGAGCGAGCGGCCCAGCCCCAGCCGGTCGGCCAGGACGCCGACCAGGATCGGCCCGACCATGGCGCCGATGCCGAATCCCAGCCAGCTGACGGTCCCCCAGGTCGGACCCAGCCCCAGGTCGCGGGCGACATAATCGACCCAGAAGATCGTATGCGGCACGAAGCCGGCACCATCGCAGGCATAGGCGAAGACGATCAGCAGGATCGTCGGGCCGAACCGTCCTGAGGCACCGCTCGGCAGTGGATCGGCCAAGGCGCGCGGGCCTTCGTGCCAGGCGCGCCAAGATCCAGCCGTCGCGATCAGCGCGAGCCCGGCAAGCGCGAACCAGACATAGCGCACGCTGCGGTCGGCCAGCGGCGCGATTGCGGCGCTGGCGAGGATCACGCCCAGGCCCACGCCGGTCATGATGACGCCGGCCGCCCGTCCGCGCGCGCCGGCCTCGACGCGGCTCAGCATCAGCGAGGCGCCCAGGATCATCAGCACCGCCCCCGTCACGCCGGCGACCAGGCGCCAGAAGGCGAGCCAGGCAAAGCCCAGCGGGGTCGCGCAGGCGAGAAAGCTGACGAAGGTCAACACCAGCGCGCCGCGCACCGCCCGGCCGGGTCCGACCCGCGCGCCGATGCGATAGGCAAGCGCGGCACCCAGGAAATAGCCGGTGAGGTTGGCGGCACCGGCATAATTGCCGGCGATCGGGCCGATGCCGTCCTGGATCAGGAACGGCACGATCGGGGTATAGGCAAAGCGCCCGAGCCCGACGCCGACGAACACCGCGGCAAAGCCGGGCAGGGCGGCGGCGAGCCAGGATGACGGACGCCCAGAAGAGGGGTGGATCTCGGATGCTCCCGTGCAACCAATCGTGCCCCTGAGCCTCGACGCGGGCGGGCTCGAAAGTCAACGCGCTTGGCGCGCTCCGTCGGCCGACGCGAAGCATTTGCCGTCCGTCCGATTTGCGGTCACGCTCGCGGCTTGGCATTTACCGTAAGGGAGGCGCGCTTGGCCTATCGCGCGACGGTCGCCGGAACCGTCCATCGCTTCGACGATCTGAAAAGCCTGATGGCGCGCGCGACGCCGCTGCGTTCGGGCGACGTGCTGGCCGGCGTCGCGGCCGGCAGCGCCGCCGAGCGGGTCGCGGCCCAGATGGCGCTGGCCGACCTGCCGCTCGCCCGTTTCCTCGACGAGGCGGTGGTGCCGTACGAGGCCGATGCCGTGACGCGGCTGATCCTGGATACGCATGACGCCGCCGCCTTCGCTCCGGTCGCCGCCCTGACCGTCGGTGGCTTTCGCGACTGGCTGCTGCAGGATGCGACCGACGGCGCGGTGCTGGCGGCACTGGCGCCGGGATTGACGCCGGAGATGGCGGCCGCCGTGTCGAAGATCATGCGCGCGCAGGACCTGATCCTGGTCGCGTCCAAGATCGAGGTCGTCACCCGGTTTCGCAACACGATCGGTCTCAAGGGGCGGTTCTCGACCCGGCTGCAGCCGAATCATCCGACCGATGATCCCGCCGGCATCGCGGCCTCCCTGCTCGACGGCCTGGCGAACGGCGCCGGCGACGCGGTCATCGGCATCAACCCGGCCTCCGATACGGTCGGGCGGGTCGGCGAGATCCTGCGGCTGATCGACGATGTCCGTCAGCGCTACGACATCCCGACGCAATCCTGCGTGCTGGCCCATGTCACGACCCAGATGGCGGCGCTCGAGGCCGGCGCGCCCGTCGACCTGATGTTCCAGTCGATCGCCGGCACCGAGGCGGCGAACAGCGCGTTCGGCATCGACCTGGGCCTGCTCGCCGAGGCGCGGGCGGCGACATTGGCGCTCGGTCGCGGCACGGTCGGCGACAATGTGATGTATTTCGAGACCGGCCAGGGCTCGGCGCTGTCGTCCGGCACCCACCGCGGCTGCGACCAGCAGACGATCGAGGCGCGGGCCTATGGCGTGGCGCGGGCATTCGAGCCGCTGCTGGTCAATTCGGTCGTGGGGTTCATCGGCCCGGAATATCTCTATGACGGCAAGCAAATCATCCGGGCCGGGCTGGAGGATCACTTCTGTGCCAAGCTGCTCGGCCTGCCGATGGGCTGCGACGTCTGCTACACCAACCATGCCGAGGCCGACCAGGACGACATGGACATGCTGCTGACCCTGCTCGCGGCAGCCGGCTGCACCTTCGTCATGGGCGTGCCCGGCGCCGACGACGTGATGCTGAATTACCAGAGCACCTCGTTCCATGATGCGCTCTATGTCCGCGCGCTGACCGGCAAGCCGCCGGCGCCGGAATTCGAGGATTGGCTGATCCGGATGGGCGTGTTCGACCGGGCGGACCGGCGCGCCGGCACCCTTCTGCCGGCCGGCCTCGCGCTGCTGGCCGGCACATGACCAGCCCGACCCGCGATCCCTGGGCGAAACTGCGCCAGGCGACGCCGGCGCGTATCGGCCTGGGCCATGCCGGGCCGGGGCAGCCGACCCGCGCGCTGCTGGCGTTCCAGGCCGCCCACGCCGCCGCGCGCGACGCGGTGCTGACCCGCCCGGATTTCGACGGCCTGGAAACGCGCCTGGCCGCGCTCCTGCCGGTGCGGCGGGTCGCCAGCCAGGCGGCCGACCGGGCGACCTATCTGACGCGGCCCGATCTCGGGCGACGCCTGTCCGATGCCTCGGCCGCGGCATTGGCGGGCGAGAAGACGGGGGCGGATTTGCTGATCATCGTCGGCGATGGGCTGTCGGCCGCCGCGATCGAGCGCCAGGCCGTGCCGGTGGTGGCAGCGCTGATCGCGCGGTTGCCGGGCTGGCGGCTGGCGCCCCTGCTGCTGGCCGAGGGCGCGCGCGTGGCATTGGGCGATGCCGCAGCGGCGATCCTCGACCCCACGCTCGTGCTGATGTTGATCGGCGAACGTCCGGGCCTGAGCTCGCCCGACTCGCTCGGCGCCTACCTCACCTGGCGGCCGCGCCCGGGCACGGTCGATGCCGCGCGCAATTGCGTCTCGAACATCCACGGCGCCGGCTTGACACCCGACGCCGCTGCCCAGCGGCTCGCCTGGCTGTTGACCGAGGCGCGCGCGCTGAACCTGACCGGCGTCGGGCTGAAGGACGCCGCACCCGCGCTCAGCGCGCCGGATGGGCCGCCATGACCTCGATGATCATGGTGCGATAGGCGTCGACCGGCTTGGTCTCGAGCCCGACGATCTTGGCCTGGTCGTCCCAGCGGCGCAGGCGGACCGCGTCCTGCGCCTGGGGCAGGTTCGCGAACGCCTCGGCCTCGTCCGGTCCGAAGATGCCGCCCTGCAGCTCCAGGCTCTGCTTGGAGGCTGGCGACAGGTCTTGCCAATAGCCCTTGTCGATGGCGCACAGATAGCGCTTGGCCGGGACATGCAGCCGCACGGGCTCGACCACGGCCGGCCCGAACAGGCGGGCCAGATGGGTGGCACCGATCGCCTCGTGCCGGGCGTCGATGCCGCGCTCGGCGATGTCCTCTCCGCCGGTATGGATCAGGTGGCCGACGTCGTGCAGCAGGGCTGCGACGACCAGCGCCGGATCGGCGTTTTCCGCTTCGGCCAGTGCCGCGCTCTGCAGCGCATGCTCGGCCTGGGTGACGCGTTCGCCGAAATAGCCGTCGCCGCCATGGCGGGCGAACAGCGCGATCAGGGCATCGGCATCGGACATGGGACGGCTCCGGGCTTGTGGCGTTGACCGATGTATAGCCGGGCGCGATGACGTTTTTTCGGCAACGTCCGGGACACTACCGCGCGTCCGGTGCATGAGATAGTCTCCGCCACCGATCGATCCCAGGGAAGCCCCACCCGTGACTGAAAAGCCCTCGCCCGCCATCCGCCCCGTCGTCCTGTGCATCCTCGACGGCTGGGGCTACCTGCCGAACGGCGCCTCGAACTCGATCCGGCTCGCGCATACGCCGAACTGGAACCGGCTGACCGAGCATGCGCCGCACGGTACGATCGAGGCGAGCGAGCATAATGTCGGCCTGCCGGACGGGCAGATGGGCAATTCCGAGGTCGGGCACATGAACCTGGGTGCCGGCCGCGTCGTGATGCAGGAGCTGCCGCGCATCGACAAGGCGATCAAGGATGGTTCGCTGGCCAGGGAACCGGCGATCGGCAAGTTCATCGCGACGCTGAAGCAGACCGGCGGCACGGCGCACCTGCTGGGCCTGATGTCACCTGGCGGCGTGCACGCCCACCAGCGCCACATCGCGGCCCTCGCCCGCATCCTGGCCGACGCCGGGATCAAGGTGGCCGTCCATGCCTTCCTCGACGGCCGCGACACGCCGCCCAGGAGCGCCGGCGAATATCTGAAGACGTTTCAGCACGACATCGAGGGCGAGAATGGCATCGCCGTCGCGACCATCGTCGGCCGGTTCTACGCCATGGACCGCGACAATCGCTGGGACCGGGTCGAGACCGCCTACCACGCGCTCGTCTCGGCCAAGGGCACCAAGGCGGACGATGCGGTGCAGGCGGTCGAGGCTTCCCACGCGGCCGACGTGACCGACGAGTTCGTGAAGCCGGTCGTGATCGGCGATTATGTCGGTATGAAGGACGGCGACGGCATCTTCATGGCGAACTACCGTTCCGATCGGGCGCGCGAGATCCTGTCGGCGCTGCTCGATCCCAACTTCGACAAGTTCGACCGTGGCACGCCGACCAAGTTCGCCGCGGCACTGGGCATGGTCGATTATTCGACCGAGCTGAAGAAGCTGCTGGATACCGTGTTCCCGCCGGACGGCCTGGAGAACACTTTCGGCGAGATCGTGTCCCGTGCCGGCTGGAAGCAGCTGCGCATCGCCGAGACGGAAAAATATGCCCACGTCACCTTCTTCTTCAACGGCGGGCGGGAAGAGCTATTCGAGGGCGAGGAACGCATCCTGGTGCCGTCGCCCAAGGTCGCGACCTACGACCTGAAGCCCGAGATGTCGGCGTTCGAGGTGACCGACAAGCTGGTCGACGCGATCCGTGGCGGCAAGTTCGACGTGGTCGTGGTGAATTACGCCAATGCCGACATGGTCGGGCATTCCGGCAACATCGAGGCGGCGAAGAAGGCGGTCGAGGCGGTCGATACCTGCCTCGGGCGCTTGGCCGAGGCCGTGACCCAGGCCAAGGGCACGCTGCTGATCACCGCCGACCACGGCAACGTCGAGCAGATGACCGATCCGGTGACCGGACAGCCGCACACGGCCCATACCACCAATCCGGTGCCGCTGGTGCTGATCAACGGCCCCGCCTGGGTCGAGGCGATCGCGCCGCACCACGGCAAGCTCGCCGATATCGCGCCCACCCTGCTGGCGCTGCTCGGCCTGCCCCAGCCCAGGGAAATGACCGGGCAATCGCTGCTCGTGCCGCCGGTGGCCCCGGCTGCCGCCGCCGTTGGCCGGGGCTAGACCGCTCGGGCTCGGGGTGCTGGCGCTCCTGCTCTCGGGCGCACCGGCCGCGGCCCAGACCGCTCCCGACCAGAAGCTGAAGGCGGTCGAGCAGAAGCTCGAAGCCGGCAAGCAGCAGAGCGAGCAGCTCGACAAGCAGGCGGCTGCCTTGGCAGCCGAGCGTGCCCGCCTGCAGGACGCCTCCGTCTCCGCCGCGAAAAGCGCCCAGGACTACGAGGAACGCCTGACCGAGTTGGAAGGCCAGTTGAAGACGCTCGATACCCAGGCCGCCGCGAAGCAGACGGCGCTGGCCGCCGACCAGGAGCGCGAGGCCGGCTTATTGTCGGCGCTCGAGAAACTGTCGCAGAACCCGCCCGAGGCAATGCTGTTCGGGCCGGCCTCGCCGGTCGATCAGGTGCGTGGCGCCATGCTGCTGGCGGCGGCGGTGCCGCAGCTCGAAGCCTCGGCCAGGGAACTGCAGGCGACGCTCGTCGAGGTGAAGCGGCTCAAGGCGGAAATGTCCGCCAAGCGCACGGAAATGGCGCAGAAGCAGACGGCACTCGATGCGGAGCGGACGCGGATCGGCCTCGTGATCCGCCAGAAGGCGGCGCTCGAAGGCCAGGCGCGCGAGGCGCAGGGCCAGACCCAGAAGAAGCTCGCGGCGCTGGGCACCGAAGCGAGCGACCTTAAGGACCTGATCCAGCGGCTGGAGCGCGAGCGGCAGGAGCGGGCGGAGGCGGAGCGCAAGCGCGCCGAGGAAGCGCGGCAAAAAACCGAGCGCGAGGCAGCCGCCAAGGCCGAAGCACGGCGCAAACTGGCCGAACTCGCCCCCCGCGACACTATGACCGAAAGTGCTGCGATCGCGGTCGCACCCCCGGAACGGGCTAAGGGGACAGACCCGCTGGCGCCGCGATCCGGCGGGCGGAAACTCGAGCCGGGCAAGTATGCCGTTCCCGTGGCGGGCGAGATCGTCAAGCGCTTCGGTGAAAGCGATGGTTTCCAGGATACCAAGGGCCTGACCATCCGGACCCGGGCCTCGGCCCAGGTCGTCGCGCCGTTCGAGGGCCAGATCATGTTCGCCGGCCCCTTCAAGGGCTACGGCCAAATCTTGATCATCGATCACGGCGGGGGATATCATTCGCTCTTGGCTGGAATCGATCAGATCGAAGCGACGGTGGGTCAAAGGGTTGTAGCGGGCGAGCCGGTTGGTGTGATGAAATCCGGCGATCCCAATCCGAGCCTCTATCTCGAATTGCGGCGACAAGGTCAGCCTATCAACCCGCTGCCGTGGCTGGTGGCACGCGATGGAAAAGTGAGTGGATGATGCGGCGACTTTCTTTGGCGGCCGGGGCCGCGCTCTTCGTCCTTCTTGAGCCGGCCGGCGCCGCGCCGCCGACCCAGGCCGGGAACGCCGACACGTTCAAGGCGCTCAACCTGTTCGCGGAAGTGTTCGACCGGGTGCGGTCGGACTATGTCGAGCCGGTCAAGGATGACGAGCTGGTCGAGAATGCCATCAGCGGGATGCTCACCTCGCTCGATCCGCATTCCAGCTACATGAACGCCAAGGCCTACAAGGACATGCAGGTCGATACCCACGGCGAGTTCGGGGGGCTTGGCCTCGAGGTCGTGCAGGACCAGGGGCTGGTCAAGGTCATCTCGCCGATCGACGATACGCCCAGCGCCAAGGCCGGCATCAAGGCCGGCGACTACATCGTGGCGCTCGACGGCGATCCGATCGTCAACCTGTCGCTGAACGAAGCGGTCGAGAAGATGCGCGGCGCGCCGGGCACGACGATCAAGATCACGCTGCGCCGCGAGGGCGAGCCGAAGCCGATCGATCTCACGTTGACCCGCGCCATCATCAAGGTTGCCTCCGTGCGCGGCCATCTGGAGCGCGAAAACATCGCCTATCTCCGGATCTCGAGCTTCAAGGAGCAGACGTCGACCGAGCTCGAGGACACGTTCAAGAAGCTGAAGACCCAGGCCGGCAAGCTGACCGGCGTCGTGCTCGACCTGCGCAACGATCCGGGCGGGTTGCTCGACCAGGCCATCGCCGTGTCGGACGATTTCCTCGATCGCGGCGAAATCGTCTCGACGCGCGGCCGCCGGCCGGAAGACGTGCAGCGCTACAATGCCCATCCGGGCGAAATGACCAACGGCCTGCCGGTCGTGATCCTGATCAACGGCGGTACGGCATCCGCGTCGGAGATCGTCGCCGGCGCCCTGCAGGACCATCATCGTGCCGTGGTGCTGGGCACGAAGTCGTTCGGCAAGGGCTCGGTGCAGACCATCATCCCCGTGCTGGGGCAAGGCGCGATGCGCCTCACCACCGCGCGCTACTTCACGCCGTCGGGCCGGTCGATCCAGGCCAAGGGCATCGAGCCGGATATCCTGGTGGAACCCGCCAAGATCGAGAAGATCGGTGGCGCCGAGCGCCTGCACGAGGCCGATCTGAAGGGCGCGTTGAAGAACCCCGACGATGCATCCAAGGCGGCCGCCACCAAGATCTCGGCCACGTCGAAGGATCCGGCCGCGGCGAAGGATCCGGACGCCGCCCCGCCGATGCCGGGCGACGTGGTCGATCCGACGGCCTCGGCCAAGGCGGACGATTATCAGCTGAGCCGGGCGCTCGATCTGTTGAAGGGTGTGTCGCTGTTCAACACCCGGGCGGTGGACTGAGCCTCGGGACCGCCTGACCATGGTGGAGCGCAGGCTGTCGCCGGACGAGGAACCGATGGACCCCGGCCCGCGCCGGATGCTGCCCCTTGCCATTGCGGCCGGAGGTGTCGTCTTGGTGCTGGCCGGCGGCGCGCTCTGGCTGACGCTCAGCGGACCGCTGCCTGATCGCGGCGTCGCCGTTGCGCTGCCGGCGGCCCCCAAGGCGGTCGAAGCCCCGGCTGAGGAGTCGCCCGCTCCTGCTCCCGATTCCCAGCAGCAGGCGGCGGCACCTGAAGCTCCAGGGCCCGCGCCGGAACCGCCGGCAGCGAAGGTCGAGGCACCACCACCCGTTCCCGCCGCCAGGACGCCGGTGGCAAACGCCGACACGCCACAGTCTCTGTTGCCGCCGCCGGCCGCGCCGGGCAGCGTGCCCGCACCGGCGCCTGGCTACACCAAGGGACAGGCGCTGGCGCCCGCGCCCGACGTCGACCTGATCGAGCGGGTCGCCACGGGCTATCTGCCGGTGATCGGCCGTGACGGACGGCTGCCCTGGCAGGTCTATGCCCGGCCGTTCGATCTCGCCGACAAGCGTCCGCGCGTCGCCTTGATCATCAGCTCGCTCGGCATGTCGGCGACGCAGACCGATGCTGCGATCAATCATCTGCCGGCCGGCGTGACTCTGGCCTACCACCCTTATGCGCGCAAGCTGGGCGAATGGATCAACCTGTCCCGTGCTGCGGGGCATGAGGTCATGCTGACTCTGCCGATGGAGCCGGTCGATTACCCGCGCAACGATGCGGGTCCGAACGGGTTGCTGACGGCGCTCGAACCGGCCAAGAACATGGAACGGTTCAACTGGGTATTGAGCCAGGGCACCGGCTATGTCGGCCTCGTCGGCTACGAGGGCTCGCGCTTCACCACCGCGCGCGACGACATCATGCCCATGCTCGACTCGATGAAGAAACGCGGGCTGCTCTATGTCGACAACCGCGAGACCGCACAGACGGCGATCCCCGCACTGGCGGCCGAGCTGAAGCTGCCCTTCGCATCGTCCAATCGTGCGATCGACAAGGACGCCACCCGCGCCGGCGTCGATAAGAGGCTTGCCGAGCTCGAGGATATCGCGCGCCGCAACGGGGCGGCGGTCGGGATCGGCTCGCCCTTTCCGGTCACGTTCGAACGGGTGTCCGCCTGGGCCCAGGGGCTCGAGGATCGCGGCATGGTGCTGGCGCCGGTCTCGGCAGTGATCGGCAAGACCAAGGAGCAGGTGCCGCAGAAGGGCGATGCGCCGGGCGCCAACAAGGATGTCGAAAACGCGGGCGGTGCCGCAGCCCCTGCCGCCAAAGAGGGTGCTCCTGCATCGAAGGAGGCGGCCCCGCCGTCGAAAGAGGCCCCCGCGGCTGGCGCCAAGCCGCATGCAGCCCCTGCCAAGGCACAGGAATAATCCATGTCCGTGACATTGCCGTTCGTGCCGGAACCGGGGCCGGAATACCGGCACAACGTCGGCCTGATGCTGCTGAACGGCCAGGGTCGGGTCTGGGTCGGCCGTCGAACCGACTCCGATCTCGATGCCTGGCAGATGCCCCAGGGCGGCATCGACAAGGGCGAGCGTCCCGCCGAGGCGGCGCTGCGCGAACTGGAGGAGGAGATCGGCACGGCCAAGGCCGAGATCCTGTTCGAGAGCGACGGTTGGGTGACCTACGACCTGCCGCCGGAGCTGCGCGCCAAGGTATGGGGCGGCAAATGGCGCGGCCAGGCCCAGCGCTGGTTCGCGCTCCGTTTCACCGGCACCGACGCGGACATCGACATTGCGACGAAACACCCGGAGTTCGGCGCCTGGCGCTGGGCAGAGCGGTCGCAATTGCCCGGCCTGATCGTGCCGTTCAAGCGACCGGTCTACGAAGCGGTGCTGGCGGCGTTCGAGCCGAAGCTGAAAGCGATCGGGCTCTGACGTTGCCTTGCATGCGGCCGACGGACAAATCTGCAATCGATACCTACCTTATCGATAGGTAATACCTTGTAGCGGCGCGGCCCTTGGCGACGTCGGTGAAGATCGATGACGATCTCAAGGGGTCGTGTTCAAATCAGCGGGCTGCGAGGCGCGCCGATCAAACCATAGAACGGCAGCTGGCTATCCTGGAAACGACACCGGAGATTGGTCGTCCCTATACGGATTTCCCGGAATTTCGTGGGCTCATCATTGAATTCGGCAACTCGGGCTATGATGCGCTTTACCGTTGCGACCTCGCCGTCGATGCAGTTTACATACTGGCTTTCGCCATCACCGAAATGCCGGTTACTGACCAGCTTCGCTTAGGTAAAACGGCCGCCCAGGGGGCGGCCGTTCGCATATGTTCGACGGTGTCGGCGATCAGGCGGCCGCGATAGTGCCGTAGCGTGAGAAGCGCTTGGCGCGGGTGCGCATGGTGAACCAGGCGAAGCGGGAGGCGATCCGGTTCAGCTTGCCGTTGGGCGGCAGCCCAACCGCCTTCAGCACCATCGCGATGCCACGTTCCACGTGGTGCTGGCGATAGACCGAATAGGCCCGGCCGATATAGGCGCGGGTCCAGCGTTGCCGGTCATAGGGCTCGTCCGCATGGTTGGCGGCATAATAGGCGTAGGCGAGCTCGTCGTCCTCGGACTCGCGGATGCGACCGACCGCGATGCCGAGGCGACCCCAGAAGCCTAGCCCGTCGCGCTCCAGGTAGGTCTTGAGGCTCGAATAGAACAGCTTGTAATGGCGCAGCTCGTCGGCGGCGATCTTCTTGCAGATGTCCTTCAGCACCGGCTCGTCGGTGATGTCGGCGAGCGCGGTGTAGTAGGAGCTGGTGCCGGTCTCGACGATGCAGCGGGCGATCAGCTCGCCGGCGCGCGAGCCGCGGATCGACGCGTCGACCTGGGTTTCCAGATGATAGCCGGTGGTGAAGCGCTTGAACGCCGCGTCGAAGTCGAATGACGGATCGGCGAGCTTGGCCCAGCGGGCCAGAACCTCGCCATGTTGTACCTCTTCGCCGCCCCAACGGCGAACGTCGGCCTGCAGCGCGGCATCATCATCGAACACGTTACATAAATACTTCACATATTCGTGCCCATTATATTCGACGAGGCTGGCTGCCTTGACGATCCGGACGAGTTCGGGATCCACCTTGGCGGTATCGAACTCCTTCCAGGGTACGTCGTCCAAGGTCCAGTGCGACATCAACTCACCTAATCTGTGGTCTGCGACTCGCTCGCAGCTTACGCATGATCGCGATTATATGCCATCAGCGGCGTCGTTCCGTAAGCCCCTGAAAACATGACGGCCGGCCTCGCGACAACAAGGCCGGCCGTGCGATGGTTCCTCCAGGGCTCAATGGCGTACGGAAGCGTCCACGGCCTGGTGCTTTGCGGTCGCAACCGCGAGCTGCCGCTCTGCGGCCTTGAACCGCAGCTTGTCGGTATCATTGCCCTTTTCTGCGACGGCGAGCGCCTCGCCATAGCGGGTCGTCGCCGCGGCCAGTTCCGCCTCGACGGCGCCCCGATCGAGCGACGATACGGTCACGGCCTCGTCCGCCAGCACCGTGCAGCGCTCCGGAGTCACTTCGGCGAAGCCGCCGGCGATGAAGATGCGCTCGGCGATGGTGCTGCCCTCATACACCTCGATCGTTCCCGGGCGAACCGAGGAGATCAGGGGCGCGTGGCCGGGCAGCACGCCGAAATTGCCCTCGGCACCCGGAATGACGACCATCTCGACGGCCTCGGACAGGAGGATCTTCTCCGGTGAGACCAGTTCGAACTTAACCTTCTCGGCCATACGTCAGGGACCTTTCACCTGGCATCCCATCCCGTCGCCGGGAAGGATGCCGAACTCTATCTCGAACCGGATCAGGCCGCTTCGGCGGCGAGCTTGCGGCCCTTTTCCTGGGCTTCTTCGATCGTGCCGACCATGTAGAAGGCCGCTTCCGGCAGGTCGTCGTACTTGCCTTCGACGATGCCCTTGAAGCCCTTGATGGTGTCTTCCAGCTTCACGAACACGCCGGGGGTGCCCGTGAACACTTCGGCGACATGGAACGGCTGCGACAGGAAGCGCTCGATCTTGCGGGCGCGCGACACGACCAGCTTGTCGTCTTCCGACAGTTCGTCCATGCCCAGGATGGCGATGATGTCCTGCAGCGACTTATACTGCTGCAGCACGCGCTGGACCGACCGCGCCGTCTCGTAATGCTCGTCGCCGATGACCCGCGGGTCGAGCATGCGCGAGGTCGAGTCGAGCGGATCGACCGCCGGGAAGATGGCCTTTTCCGCGATCGAGCGCGACAGCACCGTCGTCGCGTCCAAATGGGCAAACGAGGTGGCCGGCGCCGGATCGGTCAGATCGTCGGCGGGCACGTAAATCGCCTGCACCGAGGTGATCGAGCCCTTCTTGGTCGAGGTGATGCGTTCCTGCAGCGCGCCCATGTCGGTCGACAAGGTCGGCTGATAGCCCACCGCCGACGGGATACGGCCCAGCAGCGCCGACACTTCCGAACCGGCTTGCGTGAAGCGGAAGATGTTGTCGACGAAGAACAGCACGTCCTGGCCTTCCTCGTCGCGGAAATATTCGGCAATGGTGAGGCCCGACAGCGCGACGCGCGAGCGGGCGCCCGGCGGCTCGTTCATCTGACCATAGACCAGCGCCACCTTGGAGCCCGGGCCGTCGGTCTTGATGATGCCGCCTTCGATCATCTCGTGATAGAGGTCATTGCCCTCGCGGGTCCGCTCGCCGACGCCGGCGAACACGGAGTAACCGCCGTGGTTCATGGCGACGTTGTTGATCAGCTCCATGATCGTCACGGTCTTGCCGACGCCGGCGCCGCCGAACAGGCCGATCTTGCCGCCCTTGGCGTAGGGCGCCAGCAGGTCGACGACCTTGATGCCGGTGACCAGGATCTCGGCTTCGGTCGACTGGTCGACGAAGTCGGGGGCCGAACGGTGGATCGGCAGGGAGCGCGTGGCCCCGACCGGACCGCGCTCGTCGACCGGCTCGCCGATGACGTTCAGGATGCGGCCCAGCGTCTCCGGGCCGACCGGCATCATGATCGGGCCGCCGGTGTCGGACACCTTGGTGCCGCGTACCAGGCCGTCGGTCGTGTCCATGGCGATGGTGCGGACGGTGCTTTCGCCCAGATGCTGGGCGACCTCGAGGATGAGGTTGCGGTCCGCGATATCGACCTTGAGCGCATTCTGGATCGCCGGCAGCACGCCGTCGAACTGCACGTCGACGACGGCACCGATGACCTGGGTGATCGTCCCCACACTGGTATTGGCCATGACTTCTTTTCCTTAAGCGAGACGAGCCTCTAGAGCGCTTCCGCGCCCGAGATGATCTCGATGAGTTCCTTCGTGATGGTGGCTTGGCGCGTGCGGTTATAAACCAGCGTCAGGCCCTTGATCATGTCGCCGGCGTTGCGCGTCGCGTTGTCCATGGCGGTCATGCGCGAGCCGTGCTCGCTGGCCGCGTTCTCCAACAGCGCCGTGAAGATCTGGATGCCCACGTTGTTCGGCAGCAGCTCGGCGAGGATCTCTTCCTCGCTGGGCTCGAATTCGTAGATGGCACCCGCGACCTCGTCCGCCGGGTCCGCGGCGGCGACCGGCGCGCCGAACGGGATCAGCTGCTGAACCGTCACGATCTGCGAGATGGCCGACTTGAACTTGGCGAAGATGATCGTCGCGACGTCGAATTCGCCGGCCGTGAAGCGGGTCAGCACCGCCTCGGAAACGCTCTTGGCTTCCGAGAAATGCACGCCCTTGCGGCCGATGTCGGTCACGCTGTCGATCAGCAGCTTGGGGAATTCGCGCTTGATCGCATCGCGGCCCTTGCGGCCGATCGTCATGATCTTGACGGTCTTGCCCTCGGCCTGCAGCGCGCGGATCTGCCGACGGGCCTCGCGCAGGATGACGGCGTTGAAGCCGCCTGCGAGACCGCGGTCGGAGGTCGCGATGATCACGAGATGCGTGTCCGACTTGCCGGTGCCCGCCAACAGCGGCGGGGCGGTCGGCAGGCCGGCCATGGATTGCGCCAGCGAGGCCAGCATCCGCTCCATGCGCACGGCATAGGGGCGCGAGGCTTCGGCCGCGTCCTGCGCCCTCTTGAGGCGCGAGGCCGCGACCACCTTCATGGCGGACGTGATCTTCCGCGTCGACTGGACGCTTCGGATACGATTCCGCAGGTCCTTTAAGCTCGCCATCGGCTAGGTCCTTGTCCTGATCGAGCCTGTGCTCAGACGAAGCTCTTGAGGAAGGACTCGATGAATGCCTTCAGCTTCTCTTGCGTGTCGGGCTTCAACTCGCGATCCTTGCGGATGGCTTCCAGAATGTCGCCGCCGCGGGCGCGAAGATCGGCCAGCAGAGCCACTTCGCAGCGGTTGATGTCCTTGACCTCGACCTTGTCGAGCAGGCCGCGGACGCCGGCGAAAATGGAGGCGACCTGCTCTTCGACCGGCAGCGGCGCGAACTGGGCCTGCTTCAAGAGCTCGGTCAGGCGCGCGCCACGAGCCAGCAGGCGCTGGGTCGAGGCGTCGAGGTCGGACGCGAACTGCGAGAAGGCGGCCATTTCGCGATACTGGGCCAGATCGAGCTTGATCGTGCCGGCAACCTGCTTCATCGCCTTGATCTGGGCGGCGGATCCCACGCGCGACACCGACAGGCCGACGTTGATGGCCGGGCGGATGCCCTTATAGAACAGCTCGGTCTCGAGGAAGATCTGGCCGTCGGTGATCGAGATCACGTTGGTCGGAATATAGGCCGAGACGTCGCCAGCCTGGGTCTCGATGACCGGCAGTGCCGTGAGCGATCCGGCGCCATTGGCGTCGTTCAGCTTGGCCGCACGCTCGAGCAGGCGCGAATGGACATAGAACACGTCGCCCGGATAGGCCTCGCGGCCCGGCGGACGGCGCAGCAACAGGGACATCTGGCGATAGGCCACGGCCTGCTTCGACAGATCATCATAAATGATCAGGCCGTGCATGCCGTTGTCGCGGAAGAACTCGCCCATGGCGCAGCCCGTGTAGGGCGCCAGGAACTGCAGCGGTGCCGGCTCGGACGCGGTCGCGGCGACGACGATCGAATATTCGAGCGCGCCATAGTCGGAGAGCGTCTTGACGAACTGGGCGACCGTCGAGCGCTTCTGGCCGATGGCGACATAGACGCAATAGAGCTTCTTCGACTCGTCGGTGCCGGCGTTGATCGACTTCTGATTCAGGATCGTGTCGAGCGCCACGGCGGTCTTGCCGGTCTGGCGATCGCCGATGATCAGCTCACGCTGGCCGCGCCCGATCGGAACCAGGCTGTCGATGGCCTTGAGGCCGGTCTGCATCGGCTCGTGCACAGACTTGCGCGGAATGATGCCCGGCGCCTTCACTTCGACACGCTGCATCTTGACGTCGGTCAGCGGGCCCTTGCCGTCGATCGGGTTACCGAGGCCATCGACCACGCGGCCGAGGAGGCCACGGCCGACCGGCACTTCGACGATGGCGCCGGTGCGCTTGACCGTGTCGCCTTCCTTGATGCCGCGATCTTCGCCGAAGATCACGCAGCCGACGTTGTCGGTCTCGAGATTGAGCGCCATGCCTTTGACGCCGCCCGGGAATTCCACCATCTCGCCGGCCTGGACCTTGTCCAGCCCGTAGATGCGCGCGATGCCGTCACCGACCGACAGAACCTGACCGACTTCGGCCACGTCCGCTTCGGTGCCGAAATTGGCGATCTGTTCCTTGAGGATGGCGGAAATTTCCGCAGCCCGGATTTCCATTCTTAGATCCCTCTCATGGCAAGCTGCAGGCGCGTGAGCTTGGTGCGCAGCGAGCCGTCGACCATACGCGACCCGACCTTGACGACCAGCCCGCCGATGATTGCGGGATCGACCCGCACATCGACAGCGACCTTGGACCCGATGGCCCGATTAAGTTGTTCGTTGATGGCGCTCAGCTGACCGTCGGTCAGCGCCTGCGCCGCGGTCACCTCGGCCGTCACTTCGCCGCGGCGCGCCGCGAGCAGGCCGAGGAAGCCCCTGATGATGCCGGTCAGCGCGAACAGCCGGCGGTTCTGCGCGACCACGCTCACGAAATTGCGTACGGTCGTGCCGAACGCCGCCTTTTCGGTCAGCGCCGCCATGGCACGGGCCTGGGCGTCCCGGCTCAGGACCGGGCTGCGGATCAGGCGCGCCAGCTCGGGGCTGTCCTCGATCATCTGGCGAAGCTGGATGAGGTCGCCCGCGACCGCGTCGAGGGCCTGCTGCTGATCGGCGAGATCGAACAGAGCGGTGGCGTAACGGCCAGCCAGTCCGGATACGCCTGTCGCTTCGGATGCCACGTGAGCTGTACCTTCGATATTACCGGGAGACAGGGACCGGGATCCCCGCGATTTCATGGTTTCCGAACGGGCATGAAAGCCGCGCAAAGATGGCCTGGCGGGCCCTTGTCCGTCCGGAAGCCGTGCGGCAATAGCATATGGCCGGCGAGGGCGCAACATTGGCTCGGGCGTTAATGTCGCAGGTCTGCCGCTCTCGACATGAAGGGGTTGCGCCCGGCACGATGGCCGGCATGCGCCTTGCCCTTTTCGAACCCGACATCGCCCAGAACGCGGGTACCATGATGCGCCTCGCCGCCTGCCTCGGACTGTCGGTCGATCTCATCGAACCCTGCGGCTTCATCGGCGACGCCAAGTTCCGCCGGTCGGCGATGGACTACCTGGATCGGCTGGATCTGGTCCGCCATCGCTCCTGGGCGGCATTCCAGGCGACGCGGCTGGAACGGCCCGCGCCCGGCCGGCTCATCCTGCTGACGACCCGGGGCGCCGAGCGCCATGTGGACGCGCGTTTCATGCCGGACGACACGCTGCTGGTCGGCCGCGAGAGCGCCGGCGTGCCCGATGCGGTGCATAGGGCGGCCGACCTGCGCCTGCGTATCCCCATGCAGCCGGGCCTGCGCTCGATCAATGTGGCGCTCGCCGCCGCCATGGTGGTAGGCGAGGCGCTGCGCCAGACCGATCTCTTTGCCGAAGGACCCGCGTCATGACTGCCGCCCCGATCGACCCGTCCCCGCGCCGCGCGGAGGCCCGCGCCTGGTTCGAGGAATTGCGCGACCGGCTGTGCGCCGCGTTCGAGGCGATCGAGGACGAGTATGTCGCACACACCGGCGACGGTCCGGCCGGCCGTTTCGAGCGCAAGCCCTGGACGCGCCCGGCCGGCGAGGAAGGCGGCGGCGGGGTGATCTCGCTGATGCATGGCCGCGTGTTCGAAAAGGTCGGCGTCAACGTCTCGACCGTCCACGGCGAGTTCTCGGAAGAGTTTCGCGGCCAGATCGCCGGGGCGTCGGAGGATCCGCGCTTCTGGGCCAGCGGCGTGTCGCTCGTCGCCCACATGCGTTCGCCCAAGGTGCCGGCCGCCCACCTGAACACGCGCCATATCGCGACCACGCTCGCCTGGTTCGGCGGCGGCGGCGACCTGACGCCGATGGTGCCGAACGAGGACGATACCGCGGCCTTTCACGAGGCCTTCCGGCGCGCCTGCGACGCGCATGACCCGGCCTACTATCCGAAGTTCAAGGAATGGTGCGACCGCTATTTCTATCTGCCGCACCGCCAGGAGCCGCGCGGCGTCGGCGGCATCTTCTACGACAACCTCAAGACCGGCGATTGGGATCAGGACTTCGCCTTCACCCGCGACGTCGGCCTGGCCTTCCTCGAATCCTATCCGAAGATCATCCGTCGCCACATGTTCGAACCCTGGACCGACGAGGACCGGCGCCACCAGCTCGTCCGGCGCGGCCGCTACGTCGAATTCAACCTGCTCTACGACCGCGGCACGACCTTCGGCCTCAAGACCGGCGGCAACGTCGAGGCGATCCTGATGTCGCTGCCCCCGGAAGTCGCCTGGCCGTGACGGAAGCGGTTGACGGGAAGGCTCGCGATCCGGCATCCCTCGTGCGCCCGTTCTCCGGTCTGGAGCGAAGATGAGCGTTCCGTTCCTCGCCTGCATGGTTGCCGCCGCGTCGTTCCATCACCTGCCGGTGCAGGCGCTGGCCGCGATCCAGTCGGTCGAGGGCGGGATCGTCGGCACCGTCAGCGCCAACAAGGACGGCTCGGCCGACCTGGGCCTGATGCAGGTCAATACCCAATGGATCCCGGCCGTGGCGCGGGCAACGCGCACGAATGAGGCGGTCGTGCGTACCAGGCTGGTTCAGGACGGCTGCTACAGCGTGAAGGTCGCGGCCGCCATCCTCGACCTCTACAAGGCCGAGGCGCACGGCAACATCCTGGAGGCGGTGGGCTTCTATCATTCCCATACCCCCGACCTGAAGGTGGCCTATCAGACCAAGGTTCTGGCCGCGGCGCTACGCTTGCGCAAGAGCGGCTAATTCCGTGAGCCGGTCCAGGCAGGCCGCGCGATCGGCCCGGAAATCGCCCTCGATCCACCATTCCTCGACCAGGCGCAGCAATCGACCGACCGCAGGGCCGGCCTCGATCCCGAGTGCCGTGACGTCGCGTCCGCCGATCGGCAGCGCGGGGTTATCCCAGGCGTCAGCCAGGGCCAGCAGCGGGCGGGCCCGTTCGGGCTGCCCCCGACCGGCGGCGGCGAGCAGCGTAAAGTCGCGATAGAACCCGACGCCCAAGCGGTAGAGTGCGGTGCGCTGGGATCGATCCCCGGCCGCGAGATCGATCGCATTCGTGCCCGTCAGCGCGACCAGCCGATCCCGGTCTGTCGAGGACAGGCGCAATCGTTCAGCGACGGCCGTTCCGGCGCCTGTGTCGAGCAAGGCCGCCAGCCGCCGGATCGGATCGGCGGACGGTTCGATCGGCACGAGGGCCGCCAGCCGATCCAGATGGAACGGTCCCGGCAGATAGGCCGCGAGCACCCCGTCTTCGGTCATCAGTCGCGCGGTCGGTGTCGGATCGGTCGCGCCCAGCAGTTTGCGCGTTTCGGTCTGCAGCCGTTCGCCGGCCAGCCGGTCGATCCGGTCGGCGCGCCGGCGGCAGGCGGCCCGCGCCTCCGCATCCGGCGTGCCGCGCCCGTACCGCGCTTGGAAGCGATAGAAGCGCAGGATGCGCAGCACATCCTCGTCGATGCGCTGCAGCGGCGCGCCGACGAAGCGGATGCGTCCGGCCAGACAATCGTCGAGGCCCCCGACGGGATCCCAGATGCCGCCGCTGCGGTCGAGATAGAGCGCGTTGAGCGTGAAATCGCGCCGTGCGGCATCGGCCGCCCAATCGTGGGTGAAGGCGACGATGGCGTGGCGCCCGTCGGTCTCGACGTCCCGGCGCAGGGTCGTGACCTCGACCACGGTGTCGTCGGCCAGGATCGCCGTGATCGTGCCGTGGCTGAGCCCGGTCGGCACGGTCCGGATGCCGACGCGCTCGAGCCGGGCCAGGGTTTCGATCGGTTCGAGCGGCGTTGCCAGGTCCAGATCGCCGGGCGGCAGCCCCAGCAGCGTGTCGCGTACCGCGCCGCCGACGAAGCGCGCCTCGCCCAGCGTATCGAGCAACGCCGCCATCGCCGGCTGACGCAGCCACGCCGGCGATGCGATCCGTCGCGCCGGCCCGTCGCTCATGGCGGCAGGGCGGCCTGCAGCAGCAGCGCCAGATTGACCAGCATGCCGGCGGTGGCGCCCCAGATGTAGCGGTCCTGATAGGGCAGCACGTAGAAGAACCGTTCCCGACCCTGCCATTCGCGGCTGTGCCGTTCGTGGTTCGCGACATCGACCAGGAAGGCCAGCGGCACCTCGAACACCTCGGCGACCTCGTACGGATCGGGGACGACCGGAAACGGCGGCTGGATCAGGCCCACGACCGGCGCCACCTCATAGCCGGTCGAGGTGATGTAATTGTCGAGCCGGCCCAGCACGCGCACGAATTCGGGCGGCAGGCCGACCTCCTCCCGGGTTTCGCGCAGGGCGGTCGCGATGGCGTCGGCATCTTCCGGCTCGGCCCGGCCGCCGGGAAAGCTGATCTGTCCGGCATGGTCCTTCAGATGGGCGGTGCGCTGGGTCAGCAGCACCTGCAGGCCCTCGGGCCGCTGGATCAGCGGCACCAGCACGGCAGCCTGGGTCGGCGTGCGCGGCGGCACGAAGCCCGGGTTCAGATCGTGGTCGCCGCGCGGCCGGGTTCCCGGCGGGCGGGCCAGCACTTCGGCCAGACGGTCGACGACGAAATCCGTCGTCAGGTAGCGTCCGTCAAATTGCCCAGGGGAAAGAATTTTCCGTTGCTCCACACGCCGAATTGAGGCTCGCCGTCGATCGTGGCCTCGTGTCCCCGCTCGATCAGATGATAGAATACCGAGCGCAGAAGCAATGCTTCAAGGCCGGGCTTGACGAGGATGTAGGGGCTGGGCTCTCCGGTCGCCGGATCCGTGGCGACACGCAGGGGATGGCTTTCGCCCGCGACTACCCTATCATCCAGGTTCGTCCTGAACGTGAGGTTTTGGTCCCTGCCTTGTCCCTCCGCCTCCAGTTCCACCGCCACGAAGGGGGCGTCCTCGACCTCGATCCGGCCGCGCTCGGCCGGGGTGACGAGCCAATATTCGCCGTCCGCCTCGCGGCGCAGCACCGAGGCGAACAGCTTGACCAGCGGCAACCGGCGGATCGGCGATCCGTGATAGTACCAGGTGCCGTCGCGCGCGATGCGGATGCTGAAATCGCCGCAGCTGTCGATGATGCCGGGTGCCAAGCCGCCCGCGGCCGGCGCCTCGGTCCTCGTCGTCTCCATGATGCCGTTCCTTCCCGAGGTCTGTGGCGTTACGCCGCCCCATTGCCTAGCATGATTGCAGTCGCCGCATTTCCGACGACAATCGAGCCCATGATCCGGTCGCGTCCGTCGCGTCCCTAGGAGCCAACGCCCGTGAGCCTTGATCCGTCCAATCCGACCGCTGCCGAAGCTGCCCATCTCGTCAACGAGATCGAAGCGCTGGGGCACCGCCTGAGTTCCGTGCGCGAACGGATCGGCCGAGTGATCTTCGGCCAGCGCGACGTGATCGATCAAGCGCTCATCACCCTCCTGGCCGGCGGGCACACCGTGCTGGTCGGCGTGCCCGGCCTCGCCAAGACCCGCCTGGTCGAGACATTGGGCACCGTCCTGGGGCTCGACGATAAGCGGGTGCAATGCACGCCCGACCTGATGCCGGCCGACATCCTGGGCTCCGAAGTGCTGGAAGAGGCGGAGAACGGGCGACGGTCTTTCCGCTTCCTGCCCGGTCCGGTTTTCGCCCAGTTGCTGATGGCCGACGAAATCAACCGGGCCAGCCCGCGCACCCAATCGGCGCTGCTGCAGGCGATGCAGGAGCAGCGCGTCTCGGTCGGCGGCCAGTATCATCCGCTGCCGCGCCCGTTCCACGTGCTGGCGACGCAGAACCCGATCGAGCAGGAAGGCACCTATCCGCTGCCCGAGGCGCAGCTCGACCGGTTCCTGATCCAGATCGACGTGGGATACCCGGACCTCGAGGCGGAGCGGCACATGCTGCTGGCCACGACCGGCGCCGTCGAGGCGAAGGCCGAGCGCGTCATGAGCGCCGACGAATTGATGGTGGCCCAGCGCCTGATCCGGCGCGTGCCGGTCGGCGAGAGCGTGGTCGAGGCGATCCTCGATCTGGTGCGGGCGGGCCGGCCCGAGACGAGCGACCTGGCGGAGGTGCAGCGGTCCGTCGCCTGGGGGCCGGGACCGCGCGCCAGTCAGGCGCTGATGCTGGCGGCGCGGGCACGTGCCGTACTGGATGGCCGCCTGTCGCCGTCGATCGACGATGTGGCCGCACTCGCCGGGCCGGTGCTGCGCCATCGCATGGCCCTGAGCTTCGCGGCACGGGCCGACGGGATGACACTCGGCCGGGTGGTCGACCTTCTGGTCGAACGGCTCGGCTGACAGTCAGCATGGCCGCTCTCCGCTCCCGACACGAGGCCGAGGCGCTTGCCGCCCGCCTGCCGCCACTGATGGTGCAGGCGGAGCGGGTCGCGGCCACCGTGGCGCAGGGCGTGCACGGCCGGCGGCGCGTCGGATCGGGCGATTCCTTCTGGCAATTCCGCGCTTATGTTCCGGGCGATCCGGTGACGCGCATCGACTGGCGCGAGACCGCGAAGTCGGAACGCGCCTACGTGCGCGAGAACGAATGGGAAGCGGCCCAGAGCGTCTGGCTGTGGCACGACCGTTCGCCGTCGATGAACTGGCGATCCGATCGCAACCTGCCGACCAAGGGCGAACGGGCGTCGCTCCTGCTGCTGGCGCTCGCGGCTTTGCTGGTACGAGGCGGGGAGCGGGTGGCCCTGATCGGTGCGGGCCTGCCGCCGGCCCATGGCCGGGCGGTGCTCGATCGGTTGGCGCTGACGATCGAAAGGTCGGGCGAGGCCATCAGCGGCCTGCCCAGGGTCGAGCCGATCCCGCGCCACGGTTCGGTCGTGCTGATCGGCGATCTGCTGGCGCCACTCGACGAATTGCATGACGTGCTGACCGGCTACGCGGCGTCGGGCGTCCGGGGGCATCTGCTGCAGGTGCTGGATCCGGCGGAGGAGAGCCTGCCGTTCGAAGGCCGCGTGCGGTTCGAAGGCATGGAGCGCGAAGGCCCGCTGGTGATCGCGCGGGTCGAGGCCGTGCGCGATGAATACCAGGCGCGGCTCGCGGCCCATCGCAACGGCCTCGCCGCTCTGGCCCGAAATCACGGCTGGTCGTTCGGGCTGCACCGGACCGACCATCCGCCGCATCAGGCGTTGCTGGCGCTCTACGGCATGATGTCGGGCGGGTTGCCGCCCGGCCATGACGCCGCCAAGCGGGGGGCCTGACCGATGCTGGGCCTGGGCGCTTTCGGTTTCGCCGCTCCCTGGCTGCTGGCGGGCTTCGCCGTGCTGCCGGTGCTGTGGTGGCTGATCCGCGTGACGCCGCCGGCGCCGACGATCGTGAAATTCCCGGCGATCCGGCTGCTGATGGGGCTGAAACCGGCCGACGAGGCGCCGGCGAAGACGCCACTCTGGCTGATCCTGCTGCGCCTCGTCATCGCCGCCCTGCTGATCGTCGGCCTGGCCCATCCGCTGCTCAACCCGACCGCCACCCTGCCGGGCAGCGGTCCGGTGATCCTGGTCGTCGACGATGGCTGGACCGCTGCGGCCAACTGGGCCGAGTTGCAGCGGCGGGCCGGGGAGATCATCGACCAGGCCGACCGGGCGGATCGGCGCGTCGTGCTCGTGACCACGGCGGCCGGCCAAGCCGTCGAGCCCGTCACGCTGCTGCGCGCGGCGGATGCCCGCGGCCGCATCGCCGGCCTGACGCCGAAGCCGTGGCCGGTAGATCGCATGGCGGCGGCCGGCCGGATCGGGACGCTGGCAGCGCCGGGCGACGCGACGGTCTTCTATCTGGCGGACGGCATCGACGACAAGGCGGCCGTGACCAAGCTGCTGGAGACGCTGCGCGGGCTCGGCCAGGTTCGCCTGGTGGTGCCGGACACCCAGCATCTGGCGCGCCTCATCGAACCCGGCCCGGCGGAGGCGAAGGATCTGACCGTGCGGGTCGAGCGGGCGGCGCTCGGCGAGGCGCCGACGGTCCGGCTGCGCGCGACCGGGGAAGACGGCCGGCAGATCAGCGAGGCCGAAGGCCATTTCGCCGCCGACCGCAACATTCTCGACATTCCGCTGCCGATGCCGAGCGAGTTGCGCAACCGGGTGGGGCGCATCGAGATCGAGGGCGAGGCCTCGGCCGGCGCCACCGTGCTGGTCGACGAGCAATCGCGCCGGCGCCCGGTCGGCATCGCGACCGACCGCCCGGCCGACAGCAACCAGCCCCTGCTCAGCGATACCTATTATCTGGAACGCGCGCTGACGCCGTTTGCCGAACTGCGGCGCGGCAGCGTCGCCGATCTGCTCGATCGATCCCTGACCCTGCTGGTGCTGCCCGACGGCGATGCCGGACCGCCGGAGGAGGGCCAGGCACTGCGCCGCTGGCTCGACGGCGGCGGCGTGCTGCTGCGCTTCGCCGGTCCGGCGATGGCCCAGCGCGAGAATGACGACTTGCTGCCGGTCATGCTGCGCCGGGGTGGCCGCACGATCGGCGGCGCCATGTCGTGGGAAAAGCCGGCCCATCTGGCGGAATTTCCGGCGGGCAGTCCCTTCGCCGGGCTGGCCGTGCCGCCCGACGTGACGGTCGACCGGCAGGTGCTGGCCGAACCTTCGGTCGATCTCGCCGCCCGGACCTGGGCGCGACTCAGCGACGGCACGCCGCTCGTGACGGCCCAGCAGCGCGGCAAGGGCTGGCTCGTGCTGATCCATACCAGCGCCAATACGGGCTGGTCGAACCTGGCGCTGTCGGGCCTGTTCGTCGACATGCTGCGCCGCCTGGTCCTGCTGGGACAGGGTGTCGAGGGCACCGGCGATGCCGTCCTGCCGCCCTGGCAGGTGCTGGACGGGTTCGGTCGCCTGACGCCGCCGCTTGCCACCGCCCAACCACTCAATACCGCGGAGGCGGCCAAGCTCGCCCTGGGCCCGACGCATCCTCCCGGGTTCTACGGAACCGAGGCGACGCATCGCGCGCTCAACCTCGGCCCGTCCGTGCCGTCCCTCGCCGCCTTCGGCCCGCTGCCGGTCGGCGTCGCCGCGGAAAGCTACGCCCGCGCGCCCGAGATCGACCTGCGGCCGGGCCTGCTCGGCGCCGCCTTGCTGCTGGGCCTGATCGACATCGTGATCGGCTATGGCCTGCGCGGCCTGCTGCGGCCGCGCCGGGCGGGGCTTGCCAGTCTGTTCGTCGCCCTGGCGCTGGGCGTCGGCCCAGCCCATGCGGCACCTTCTCCGGCGGCGACAGGCCCCGATGCCTTCACGATCGAGGCGACCAGCGAGCTGCGGCTCGCCTATGTCACCACCGGCGATGCCGAGGCCGACGGCATCAGCCGGTCCGGTCTGGTCGGGCTCGGCAACATCCTCAACCGGCGGACGGCGGTCGAGACCGGCGACCCCATGGCGGTCGATGTCGAGGCCGACGAGCTGATCTTCTTCCCGCTGATCTATTGGCCGATCACCGGAACTCAGAAGCCGCTGTCGCCGACGGCGGCGGAACGGGTCAACCGGTACCTGGCGACCGGCGGCACGATCCTGTTCGATACGAGGGACCATGGCACGAGCCTGCCCGGCGCCTATGGTGCCGCCGACACGGCACAGCGGCTGCAGACATTGCTGGCCGGGGTGAAGATCCCGCCGCTGGTCTCGGTGCCGCCGGACCATGTGCTGACCAAGTCGTTCTACCTGATGCAGGATTTCCCGGGCCGGTGGATCGGCGGCGCACTGTGGGTCGAGCCGGTCGAGGATCGTACCAATGACGGCGTCTCGACGGTGGTCGTGGGCTCCAACGACTGGGCCGGCGCCTGGGCGGTCGACGCCCAGGGCTTCCCCAGCCTGCCGGTCGTGCCGGGCGGCGAGCTGCAGCGCGAGCAGGCCTATCGCTTCGGCGTCAATCTCGTGATGTATGCGCTGACCGGCAACTACAAGGCCGACCAGGTGCATGTGCCGGCGATCCTGGAGCGTCTTGGCCAATGACCGGCTACGGCATCGCCTTCGCCCCGCTGCTGCCCTGGGTGCTGATCGCCGTCGCGGCCGTCCTGGGGCTGGCGATCCTGGCGTTCGGCTTCTGGCGGCGGGCGCGCGGCACGCTCTGGCGCCTCGTGGCGCTCGCGGTCCTGCTGGCCGCGATCGCCGACCCGTCGCTGATCGAAGAGCAGCGCCAGCCGCAGAAGGACGTGGCCCTCATCGTCAAGGACGTCTCGCCCAGCCAGTCGATCGGCGACCGGCGGGCGGCGACCGATACGGCGGTCAGGGCGCTGCAGGATCGGCTGGCGGCCTATCCGGATCTCGATGTCCGCACGATCGAGGCCGGCGCCAGCGATCCGGCCTCGACCGGCGACCATGGCACCGAGCTGTTCGGTGCCGCCCAGGCGGCGCTGGCCGACGTGCCGCCGCAACGGGTCGCCGGCATCGCCATGGTGACCGACGGCCAGGTCCATGACACACCCCCGGCCGACCGGTCCGGCCTGACCGCGCCGCTCCACGTGCTGCTGTCGGGCCATCCTGACGAGGGCGACCGGCGCATCGTCGTCAGCCAGGCGCCCAGCTTCGGCATCGTCGGCAAGGAACTGGAACTGACGCTGCGCGTCGAGGATCTGGGCGGCACCGCGGCCGAGCGCCAGAGCTATCCGCAACAGGCCCGGGTGACCGTGCGCAAGGACGGCGGCGAAACCCGGACGCTCAACATGTCGATCGGCCATGACGTCAGCCTGCCGGTCATGCTCGACCATGGCGGTCAGACCGTGTTCGAGGTCGAGGTGGCGGCGGGCCCGCACGAGCTGACGCTCGACAACAACCGCGCCGCCGTCGTGGTCAATGGCGTGCGCGACCGGCTGCGCGTGCTGCTCGTGTCCGGCGAGCCCCATGCCGGCGAACGGACCTGGCGCAACCTGCTGAAGGCCGATCCGTCGGTCGACCTGGTCCATTTCACCATCCTGCGTCCGCCGGAAAAGCAGGATGGCACGCCGATTCGCGAACTGTCGCTGATCGCGTTCCCGATCCGCGAACTGTTCGAGGTCAAGCTCGACGAGTTCGACCTGGTCATCTTCGACCGTTACCGGCGGCGCGGCGTGCTGCCCGCGACTTATCTGGAAAACATCGCCCGCTACGTGCGCAAGGGCGGGGCCTTGCTGGAGGCCGCCGGCCCCAGCTTCGGCACGGCCACGACGCTCTACCGGACGCCGCTGGGCGCGGTGCTGCCGACCGAGCCCTCGGGCGAGGTCTACGAGCAGGGCTTCAAGCCGAAAGTCACCGAGCTCGGCACCCGCCATCCGGTGACGGCCGACCTGCCTGGCGCGCCCAAGGACCCGAACGGCGAGCCGACCTGGGGGCGCTGGTTCCGCCAGGTCGAGGCGACGGCGCATCACGGCCAGACGGTCATGACCGGCCTCAACGGCGCACCTTTGCTGGTGCTGGACCGGGTCGGCGAGGGTCGGGTCGCCCAGATCCTGTCGGATCACATGTGGTTGTGGACCCGCGGCTTCGAGGGCGGCGGCCCCCAGGCCGAACTGCTGCGCCGCCTGGCCTATTGGCTGATGAAGGAACCGGATCTCGAAGAGAACGACCTGCGCGGCACGATCGAGGGATCGCGCCTGACCATCGTCCGGCGCACGCTGGCGCCCGACGACCACGCGGTCGAGCTGACCCGGCCGGACGGCAAGACCGAAACCGTGACGATGACGCCGGAGAGCGGCGGCCGATCCGTCGCGGTCGTGCCGATCACGGCCAGCGGGCTCTATCGCATCAGCGACGGCACGCGCACCGCCATCGCGGCGGCCGGCGCGCTCAACCCGATCGAATTTGCCGACGTGCGCACGATCCCCGACAAGGTGGCGCCAGTGGCGGATGCGACCGGCGGCAGCGTCAATTGGGCGGGGACCGGCACCAGCCTGCCGGACATCCGCCGGGTGGCGCCCGGGCGGGATGCCGCCGGGCGGGACTGGATCGGGTTCCGGTCGAACGGCGACTATGTCGTGACGGGGCTGCGCGAGACGCCGCTGATGCCGGCGTGGCTGGCCCTGTTGCTGACGCTGGGCACCCTGATCCTCGCCTGGCGGCGCGAGGGGCGCTGATCAGGCGGTTTTGCCGAACAGTCTGTTCCCGATTCGTCCGATTGTCCGAAAACCTTGAACGGCCCATCTTCCAGGTCAGGGAAATTCACCCAAGCCCGAGAGGAAAACATCATGATCCAGGTCACTCCGTTCGAGCGGCTGGGCGCGTTCAAGAACGACTGGCTCGATGCCCATCACCACTTCAGCTTCTCGTCCTATTACGATCCCGAACGCATGGGCTTCGGTCCGCTGCGCGTGTGGAACGACGACCGGATCCAGGCGGGGACCGGCTTCGACATGCATGGCCATCGCGACATGGAGATCATCACCTATGTCCGCCGCGGCGCCATCACCCATACCGACCACCTGAAGAACGTGGGTCGGACCGAGGCCGGCGACGTGCAGGTCATGTCGGCGGGCAGCGGCATCATGCATGCCGAGCATAATCAGGAGAGCGAGGCGACCGAGCTGTTCCAGATCTGGATCGAGCCGGCACGGCGCGGCGTCGCTCCGGCGTGGGCTGCCCGCAGCTTTCCAAAGGACGAGCGGGCCGGTCGCCTGCTGGCGCTCGCCTCGGGCCGTCTCGCCGACGAGGGCGTGCTGCCGATCCACCAGGACGCGACCCTGTTCGGCGCCAGCATGGCCGCGGGCCGCGGGCTCGAGTTCGATATCGAACCGGGGCGCATCGTCTATCTGGTACCGTCGGCCGGATCGATCGTGGTCAATGGCATCGCCGTGCCGAACCGGGCCGGCGTCGCCATCACGGACGAGACGAAGCTGACGATCAGCGGTCCTGACGCGTTCGATCTGGTCCTGGCCGATCTGCCGGGTCGCGCCTAGATCCTTTTGTATCGACCGGGAGAGCACCATGGGCATGTTGGTCGAGGGCGTCTGGCACGACGTCTGGTACGACACGGCGAAGACCGGCGGCGCGTTCAAGCGCGCCGACTCGGCGTTCCGCCATGCGGTCGGCGCCGCGCCGGGGGCGCGCTTCCCGGTCGAGGCCGGCCGCTATCACCTGTTCGTCTCGCTCGCATGCCCCTGGGCGCATCGGACGATCATCTTCCGCAAGCTGAAGCGGCTCGAGCAGGCCATCTCGATGAGCGTGGTCGATCCGCTGATGCTGGAACAGGGCTGGCGCTTCGCGGAAGCGGACCCGCTGACCGGATCGCAATTCCTGCACCAGGTTTATACGACGGCCGTGCCCGACTATACCGGGCGGGTCACCGTGCCGGTGCTGTGGGACAAGCAGGCGCGCACCATCGTCAACAATGAATCCGCCGAGATCATCCGGCTGCTGAATGGTCCGCTGGCAACGCTCGGCGATGCTTCCTTCGACTATTATCCGGCCGACCTGGCGGGCGAGATCGACACGCTGAACGCGCGGATCTACGACGCGGTCAACAATGGCGTCTACAAGGCCGGCTTCGCGACTTCGCAGGAACCGTACGAGGCCGCCTACGGCGCGCTGTTCGCCATGCTGGACGAGCTGGAGGACCGGCTTGGCCGCGGGCGCTACCTGTTCGGCGACCGGTTGACCGAGGCCGATTGGCGGCTGTTTACGACGCTCGTGCGGTTCGACCCGGTCTATCACGGTCATTTCAAGTGCAACCGCCAACGGCTCCGCGACTTTACCAATCTCTGGGCCTATGTGCGGGACCTCCATCAGATGCCGGGAATCGCCGAGACCGTGAGCCTGGACCATATCAAGCGGCACTATTACGTCAGCCAGCACACGGTCAATCCCAGTGGGATCGTGCCGCTGGGGCCGGTGATCGACTTCTCGGAACCGCACGGCCGGGCGCGCCTGTCGGCGTGACCGGCTTCACCGCAACCCGGCGACAGGGGGCGCTCGTATTCCTGGGCCTGCTGGCGGCGGTCTTCGTCGTCGGCGGCCTGGGTGCATTCGCGACCTTGCCGCAGATCCCCGGCTGGTACCGCGCCCTGGCGAAGCCGCCCTGGACACCGCCCGACTGGCTGTTCGGTCCGGCCTGGACCGTCCTCTATATCGCGATGGCCGTCGCCGCCTTCCTGGTCTGGCGACGTCCGGCGCAGGCCGCGCGCAGCCGGGGCCTATGGCTCTGGACGGCGCAGCTGATCGCGAATGCGCTGTGGTCGCCGCTGTTCTTCGGGGCGCACCGCCTGGGTCTCGCCCTGATCGACATCGCCGTCCTGTGGCTGCTGATCGTGGCGACCATGGTCGCGTTCCGGCCGGTGCGTGGACTGGCGGCTGGGCTCCTGGTCCCGTACCTGCTATGGGTCACGTTCGCGGCGGCGCTCAATGCCGCGATCTGGCAGTTGAACGGGTAAATCGGCTTCATGCGCCTGCGCATTCTCTTCGGTACGCTCGGCCTGATCTTCGGGCTCGGCCTCTATGCCCTGCTCGTCATGCGGCTCGCGATCGCGGTGCTGCCGGACAACCAGTTCGTCCAGGCGGTCTTCTATCTGGTGATGGGCTCGATCTGGGTCTTCCCGGCGGCGAAGCTGACCAGATGGATGCAGGACCTGCCGCCGGTGCCCGACCGCTTCGGCAACTGAAATCGTCGGTTGTGACGTCCGCAAACATGAAGTTTTAAGATATTTATGCGGACCTTCCTGCTGCGACCTTGAGAACGGTCGACCCAGGAGGCTGCTGAATGTTTCGTTCGCTCATCGATCTCAAAATCCGGACCAAGATGATCCTTGGTCTCGGCATCACGATGGTTCTGATCGTGGCCATGGCGGTCGTGGGCTTGAGCGGATTCGGAACGGCCCAGCGCAATATCGGCCGCATCGACAGCGCCTTCGCCGTCGCGACGGCAACGGACCAGGCCTTGCTGGCGCTGCGCGGCGCGTTGATCGAAGAACAGCACATGCTGCTGGCGCAGAAATCGGACGAGGTCGCGAAGGCCCAGGAGAGTGTCGCCGGATTCGCCGCCGATGGCGCCAAGGCCATCGAGGGCGCCCGCGCCCGCACCGACGATGCCGGCTTGGCCCAGACGCTCGACCAGGCGCGTGACGCCTGGGGGCAATTGGCCCCGTCGCTCGACAAATTGGCGGATTTCCGCAAGAAATCGCTCGACGCGCGCAACGGCCCGTTCCTGACCGCGAATACCCAGATCCTGCAGTCGCTGCAGCAGGCGCTCAATCAGGCGAAGCTCGACAGCCCGGTCGCGGTCGAGGACCTGAACAACGCCCGCGATCGCTTCGGCGAGCAGCGCGTGAGCGTCATGCGCTATTTCGCGACCGGCGACGCGACCCAGATCGCGCTCGCCAAGCGGGCGACCAGCTTCATCGTTGAATACATGAATTCCGCACGCTCGCTCGCCGGCGAAGGGCCGCTCGCCAAGTCGATCGACGAGGCGACGGGCAAGGTCAAAGGCTACATCGACCTGGCCGACACGGTCGTGGCACTGAACAAGGCGACGGCGGATCAGTCGGCCTCCCAGGTCGAACCGCTGCGCGTGAAGCTGTCCGAACTGCTGGATGGCGTCACCAAGGGCGCGGCGCAGGTCGCGGGCGACGAGATGGGCGCCGTGACGCACGCGACCGGCCGGGGCGGCAGCGCCCTCGGCTGGACCGCAGCGGCGACGCTCGTGCTGCTCATCGCGGTGGGATTCGGCATGACCTGGTTCATCGCGCGGCCGCTGATCGGCCTCAACGACGTGATGCAGCGCCTGGCCGCCGGCACGCACGATGTGGAGATCCCCTCGGTCGGTCAGAAGGACGAGGTCGGCGACATGGCCCGTACGGTGGAAGTGTTCAAGACCAACCTCGTGGATACCGACCGGCTGCGCCGGGCGCAGGAAGCGGCGAAGGCGCTGGCTGAGGGCGAGCGCCGGGCGGCGCTGGCGGTACTGGCCGACGGGTTCGAGGAGAGTGTGAAGGGCGTGGTGACGGCGGTATCGGCCGCCTCGGTCGAG